>NZ_DEPM01000229.1:13941-18537 GCF_002358775.1 Martelella sp. UBA3392 | reverse complement strand
TATATATATATACATATACGTATATATATATATATATATATATATATATATATATATATCTATATATATAGAGAGAGAGAGAGAAAGAGAGATGGAGAGAGAGAGAGAGAGAGAGAGAGATATATATATTGAGAGAGAGATCAAGAGATCAAGGGACAGAGAGATCAAGAGATCAAGAGATCAAGAGAGGGGGAGAGAGAGAGAGAGGAAGAGAAAGAGAGATGATGATGATGAGGGGAAGCGCGATGGCGACGCGTGGAGGAAGAGGAGGAGGAGGAGGAGGAGGAGGTAATCTCGTCGTCGCGAGAAATGAGACTCGGGATGGGAGCGCGAGCGCGGCGCCAGCCTCGCACGAGGACGATGCGAAGAACGACGAGAGGAAAACGAGGAAAAGAGAAGGACGGCAACCGACGGCGACGAGCGCGAGCAACAGGAAAATGGACACGCCGTTAGTCTTTACGGCCTCTGTGATTTTGTGCCTGGTGCTTTTTGTCGAACTGAAAACGTCTCCAAGAAAAATTATGCGAAGAGCGATGGAATCCATCGAATACGTCTTTCATTACGCAGAACGAGGAGATGTGCACGCTCAAATGCTAAACTGGCGAGGGTGGCACTCGTTAGAGGTTGGTGTAGAAATCGCGTGCGCATTAACGCTTGGGTTTTTGAATTGGTTACTGTTTGCGAGCGTGTTCGACGTGGCTGGGATTATCGTCGGGTTGATTCCGGCGATGGCGACATTTCTCGGGGTTTTGGTGTTTCGGTTTCACGCGCGGTCGTATTTTGTGTTGGGGTTGATACCGTTAGTGGTGATGCCAGCGATTGGGTGCGCGAAGCTTTTGGAGAGGAGAATACGAATAAAAGAGGAGAGAAGAATGATGGCGAGGAAAGAGCGAAGACGCGAGCAGAGGATTGCGCGAGAGACGAGGCATCAGAATGGGTTTGTGGTGAATAATAGCGAGGATCCGACAAGAGCGAGCGGTCGTACGACGATAGATGCGACTCTCCGCAGAACGATGAGCGTGGGGGAGTTGAGTCCAACAACGCGCGTAGTGACCTCCGGGCTGAACGCGGCGAATGGATCGATCAAAGGTTTCAACGTGCTCAGCAGTAATAGTGGTGGAGCAAGAGAGGCAGTACCGACCATGCCGGCAAAAATGAACGCGTTAGCCGGTCAACCACGACACGCGCGCGGCTCGTCTGCGCCTGAATTAGGATTCAACAAGCTCTCTTCTTCGCAACAGGCAGGAGGAGCACAGAATACCGCTGCCGCTGCCACCAGACCGCCTCCTCCCCCGTACTTTGGCGCGAACATTCCAGATATAGGCGGCGTCGAACAAAACGCCCCGCCGGTCCCAAAACTTCAAAACCCGATCCCCTTTGCGAACAATAACGGAGTAGGAACAGGTGGAGTAGGAACAAACCGACTGACAACGAACCTTCTCAACGCGAACCCATCGAGAACGGCGAAACGGTTCAACGTCCGAAAACCAAACTTGGAAACCATACACTCCCCGGTAGGAACTTTTGGAACGACGACGACGAATGCAAACTCGAACGGTGGTACCGGGGAAGCAGGAAGAGTGAGCCATCAGTGGGAAAATGACGACCAGTTAATGACAAAAGTAGAAGAAAGCACCAACACGAGCGATACTCACACAGACGCAGTAGTGCAAGATGTAGTAGTGTAACAATACCATAGAATTATGAAAACGCATATCTTTCGCAACTCGTCTCCAGCGTCTTTGTTTTCATGAAAAGCTTATAGGCGAATGTAGTTTTAAAAAGAGAGATCGGCGGTCGCGCAGTGCGGTCAAGTCTCTTTCTCTCTTTCCTTTCTTTTTTCACTTGGATTTTTGAATTTTGTCTCTTCATTTTCTTCATTCTTCCGGTCGTTGCTCCGCGAAAGGCATCGCACAAGAGGTCCGGTTGCTCGAAGAATACGAAGATGGCCACCAGAGCCGAGCGAGAGAAGCTCGCGTTGATCGAGGAAAAGCGCTTGGAGAAGGAGGAAAAGAAGCGACAGTTGCAAGCGAAAAGAGCAGCGAGAGATGCGAGGAAAGCGGAGAAAATGGAAACTTCGACGATGAATTCGTCGCACGTTGGGGAGTCGTTAGAGAACGCGGACGGCGGCGACGGGGAGAGCAAGGGAGACGACGGCGAAGAGATTTTGTCGCAGAAAGAGTTGGAGGAGTTCACGAGCTCTCAAACTACCGTTCAGTGGTCGAAGGAAGAGGAGTTGCGTCTGGTGGAAACGTTTTGGAAGACATTCGAAGACGACGAAGAATTTGAAACGGCGAAAGAGCGATGGGAAGCGGTCGCGTCGAGAATTCAAAGCAATCGCACCGCTTTACAATGCGTGGAAAAGTACAGAGAGCTTTGCCATCGAATAAAGAAAGGAAGGGAGTTGTACCTGCTGCAACAAGCGAAAAGTAAAGCGTCCGGTAATGTCATCAAGAGAGGACAGGCGAAACACCGTTCGCACTTGCAGCAGAAGCGGGAGCTGGAAGAGAAAGCGAGGATTAAGAAGAAAGAGAAAGAGGAGCAGTTGAAGAGGGAACGGATTGCCGCAAACGGAGGGCGATTGTCCGCAGAGGATTTAGGTTTTTTTATCCGATCTGGGCCAGATGCGGAAAGGAGAGTCAATGCGAACATGGACATTTGCATAACGAACGTGCAACTGTATGGCGGGACCCAAGAATTGATTTCCGATGGAACTTTGAAGTTAGTGAATGGGACCAAGTACGGGTTGGTTGGGAGGAATGGTGCGGGAAAGTCAACGTTATTGCGAGCGGTTGCAGAAGGAATGATTCCTGTTCCTAGTCATTTACAAGTGATTCACGTGGAGCAAGAGGCAAGTCCAGACGCGCGGTCGGCGTTGCAAACAGTTTTGGATACAGATAAAGAGAGAACATATTTGTTGAATCTAGAGAAGAAAATGTTAGACGAGGAGTTGGATACGGTGGATGGTATCGATTTAAATGAGGTATACGAACGTTTAGATGAGATTTCATCAGATGACGCCGAGGCGAGAGCCGGAGGAATTCTCGGCGGGTTAGGTTTTGATGCCGCCGAACAACAAAAGGCAACGCAGGAATTTTCCGGCGGTTGGCGGATGAGAATTGCGTTAGCAGCGGCGTTGTTTATGAAACCAGATTTACTGTTGCTCGACGAGCCGACGAATCACTTGGATGTGCATGCATTGACGTGGCTGGAGGAGTTCTTACGACGATGGGAGAAAACCGTCGTCATAGTCTCGCACGATCGAGGGTTTTTGAACGAATGCACGACGGCGACGGCCTTTTTGCACCACAAAAAGTTACGCTACTATGGTGGAAGCTACGACACGTTCTTGAAAGTTAGAGCGGATAACCGAGCGAACGAAGAGTCGACCGCAAAGACGCAGGCGAATCGAACGAAGCATTTGAAAAAATTCATCCAGCGTTTTGGTCAAGGCCACGCGAAGATGGTCAAACAAGCTCAATGTAGAATGAAGATGTTAGCGAGATTACAAGAGGAGCGCGTCGAAGTCGATACCGACGATCCTTATTTGCGCATCAATTTCCCATCTGCGAGTCGCTTACCCCCTCCGTTGGTTTCCGTCATGGGCGTTTCCTTTGGCTACGAGGGTTACGACACGTTGTATGAAAACCTTGATTTCGGTCTCGATATGGATTCTCGAGTCGCCATCGTCGGTCCAAACGGGGCAGGTAAGAGTACGTTTTTGAAACTTGTCGAAGGCGAGATTTTACCCACAAAAGGCTGGATCAATAGAAACACGCGTTTGCGGTTAGCTAGGTTCTCGCAGCACCACTTAGAAAACATGGATGCGGAAAACGATTGCGTCAACCACATGAAGCGTTTGGACGAGGAAATGCCTTTGGAAGAAGCACGTGCATATCTTGGCAGATTTGGTTTATCCGGCGAGTTGGCGACCAAACCAATCAAATTCTTATCCGGTGGTCAAAAGTCTCGATTAGCATTCGCTGAATTAGCCTGGAAACAACCTCACATTTTGCTTTTAGACGAACCAACGAATCACTTGGATTTAGAAACCATCGAATCGCTCGCCATGGCTTTAAACAATTTCGAAGGCGGCGTTGTGCTCGTATCGCATGACGAACGTTTGATTTCCTTAGTCGTCGACGAGATTTGGTGCGTGACAAAGGGCGATATGAAGTGCAACCCACCGAAGCCCGGGCACGTAAAAGTCTTCAACGGGAGCTTTGACGAGTACAAGGCAAAGTTGCGCAGAGAGTTTGAAGGTGGAAGTCTCTTAACTGCCAAGAAGAAAGCAGAAGCGAAGGAGAAGAAGAATGTCGAACAACAACAAACGAAAAAAGAAGAAAAGGTTAAGAAACCAGTTGGGACGCTCGTGAAAGATAACACGTTTTTGAGAGATTCTGCGACTTCTGATCCTCTGGGAACGCCCGCAGCGAGTAGCGAGGAAGCGAAGAAAGCGGTGGCCTGTACGGGCGGGTACGTCCCTCCACACTTGCGAAATAAAGAAGATCAAGAGAAGATTGATTCCGCGTTTGACGATTAAATATATACTATATAATAACAAAAGAACTCATCCTACTACTACTACTACTACTA
>NZ_DEPM01000229.1:0-13612 GCF_002358775.1 Martelella sp. UBA3392 | reverse complement strand
ACTACTACTACTACTACTGATGCTGCTGCAAGCAAGCTTTGAATTAATTAAACGGTAAATCATCCCCCGGTACACTCGAATTCCAACGAATGACTCTCCACGTCAACATCGCCAGCGCGCAACTCGCGCAATCTACAAACAACTCACTTGTTTTAGAATTGAGCAACAAATCTGCCTGTTCATTTTCCCCCAAAATATACTCACTTGCCGGCATGTCAATCACGTGTTCCAACGCTTGCCTCATTTCGTTCTGTTCTACTAAAATCAACAACCCAATCGCGAAACATCCTGCTTTCACTGTCCTTTTCATCGCCTCTGGAAAATCCGCGTCATACGCCTCCGTCTCGTATGCCTCTGCTGCTAACGCTCCGAGTACCCAAATCACAGATAGTTTGCTCCCGTGCACAAAACTCCCGACCAGTGCTGGTAAATTCGGTAAAATTCTCGGCACTTCTCTCAAATATTCCGCGTTCAACCACGACGGAGCTTTGTGCTGTTGGAGCGATACCATCGCTACCAAAACAGTTGCAGACGTCAACACCAACGCGTCTGCAATAGGCAAACCTCTATCTTTCACCGTTTCCGGTTGGAACCGCTTTTTCATCCGCTTTCCGAATTTCATGCCGTATTCGAGCTCTCTTTTCGCGTCTTCGATGGATCGCACATCCGCGCGGTCGTCGTCGATAGAATCTTCTTTGTTGTCGTCGTCGTCATCGTTTGAAGAAGATGAAGACGACGCGTGAAGAGTAAACGTTCGTTGGCATCTTCTCGTAAAAGTCGAAGTAGTTGTACGAAGAGACCCGCAACTCGAATGAGAACTCGCTCGGATTATTTTCGGCGCGAAAGACATGCGATTCGATGGAGTGAGCAACCCGTGTGCAAAATGTATGGGAAAGGATTTTAGTTTCGTTTCTTTTTGCTCTCTGCTGACAGTAAAATACACGCATCGCTAAGGTACAGTCATACGCAATACTACGTACTAAAAATATTCCAACCCACACAACCGTCTCAACTGCTCGACAATAGGCATTTGCAAGACCATGACTGGGCCTTGTCGCATGGCTGCGGGCCAAAATCCGTTGTATAAAGCGAAGAATCCACGCTCGCGAATGACATTGGCGGCGAGAAAAAGAGAATTTTTGTTTGTCGATGACATGGCTAAAGTTTTCAACGTGTCCACGGGTTGAGTGACGGTTTGTGCGACGACGCCGGAGATAAATGCGCAGGTGAAGTGTAACGCTGGGCCGTCTCGGGTGAACAGAAACGGAGACGTCGTCGTCATCGTCGTCATCGTCGGTTTCAAGGAAAGTATCGTCGTCGTCATCATCGAGGTCGACATCGTCGTCATCGTCGCCCGGGATGTTGTCGGAGGGGCTGTCGTCGTCGGAGGCTTCGATGGAGGCCAGCTCGACATCGCCCTCTTCGGTATCGACTTCCTTGACGTCGTTTTCCTCTTCCTCGCTTTCGACAACCGCGATCGAGGCGGTATCCTCGAAATAGGAAAGCGGCCAGGAACCGCCCGAATAGGGCGAAACCACCGGGTCCTTGTTCAGGTCATAGAATTTCTTGCCCGTATCGGGGCATGTTCTTTTGGTTCCGAGTTCCGCTTTCGCCACGATCGACCTCTCATGTTGCGGTTGAAGGCTGGCATCACCAGCGCCTATGCGCTTTTGCATCAGGCGGTCCCTTATCGTCATGCCGTCCGTCTGTCAAAGGCTAAGTTCATCGTTTTTCGAACGACGACGGGCACGGGCAAAAACCTCCAATTTCGACGTTAACCATTTTTAAGAACCCTTTCTTAAATCCTGCCGGGTAGATGCTGGTTCCATGTCTATTCGTCGCCTCACCACGCTCTTTGCGGTGATCTTGCTTGCCGCGCTCGCCTCCTGCTCGACCACGGTCAGCAATGTCGGCAACAGCTGCGCGATTTTCGCGCAGAAGAACGGAATCTTCGAAAACTGGCGGCGCGACGCCGAGAAGGCCTCGCGCGACTACGGCGTGCCCGTCTCGGTGTTGATGGCGACGATCTATGTCGAATCCTCCTTCGATTCCCACGCCCGTCCGCCGCGCAAGAAAATCCTCGGCTTCATTCCGGGTCCCCGCGCCTCCAGCGCGCTCGGCTATTCGCAGGCGCTGGACGGCACCTGGGCGGAATATCAGGCCCGAGCCGGCCAGCGCGGTGCAAGCCGCACGGATTTCGGCGACGCGATCTATTTCATCGCCTGGTATCACTATCAGAGCCATATCCGGAACGGCATCGCGCTCAACGATCCCTATAATCTCTACCTTGCCTATCATTCCGGCCACAGCGGCTATTCCCGCGGCGTATGGAAAAGCAGGCCGGTGGCCAAGAGCGCCGCAGCCCGCGCCCAGAAGATGACGCAGATCTACGAGACGCAGTTGCGTCGCTGCTCCTGATCACTTCTGCTTCCCGAAGCATCCCGGCTGCATGGCCGGGTTGTTGCGATAAAGCAGGGTCAGATCCCCCCCGAGCTTGGAATTGGAAAGCGGGCGCAGAGGCGCGAGCTTGCGGTCCAGATCGCCATCGCTCACCAGGCTCAGATAGGCCTCCAGCCAGGCGATCGTGAACGGCTCCTGTTCGGAAAGCCCCATCGGCACCGATTGGTGGACGCCGGCGATCGCGGCGACCTTCGAAGGGTCCTCGATCCCGGCAAGCGCGAAACCAACGGCCTTTTCGATCACCGCTTCCTCGTCCGGGGTATAGCTGTAATCATTGTGGCAGATCAGCGCGGCGGAGGCCGAGAGCGGCGCGAGCGCATGAAGCTGATAATGCAGCGCGTATTTTCCCCGGCGCATTTCATAGGGCATGCTGCCATCCTCGGCGACCGTTTCCAGCACGGCGCGGTGACTCGCAAAGGCCCAGTTGATGTAATCCTGGCTTTTGACGATCAGCGCGATTTCCGTCACCGCATAGGCGGCCCATAGCCGCAGATTGCCGAGCTTCGCCTTCGGCGGAGCATCATTGTCCCAGTAGGCGATCAGGAAATCGCCGTTCTTCGTCAGCCACGCCTCGATCGCCGCCTTCTCGTCGGTCAGGCCGTCGGCCAGATCGCGCACCTGGCGGTAGGCGCTGGCAATGCCGCCGACCCGGGCGGCGTAGGTCATCTTGGCGTTATCGCTCTGCAAGTCGCCGAAGGCATCGGCCGCAGCCCAGCCATGAATGCCGTTGATCACGCAGGCGGCATTGAAGGCCGCGATACCGGGATTGGCCCAGGCGTCATTGGCAAGCCCGGTGATCTCACGAATAAAGTCATCTGCATCCTTCAGCGCCGCGTCCACCGCAGCGTCGCTTTCCTCATCGAGCGTGGAACGATCGGCGCTGCCTTCGTCGTAACGGCTGCCGTAATCGAGTGTGACCGTCGGTGGCGGAAACGCCGGACAGGACTTTTCGCCCTCCTGGGCCAGGGCGGGAGAGCCGGCGAGCGTCAGGAACGACGCGCCGGCCAGCAGAAGACCGGTCTGGCGCAGAAACGAGCGGGACGGTGAAGTGTCGGGCAAATCGCAAGCCTTTCGGTTGGCTAGATTCAGTTTGTTTCGAGGCCGGAGAGCAGGTTGGCGGCCGTCTCGTCGCCTGCGGTCGCAGCCGCCTTCAGCCATTCCCTGGCCTTGTCTGCGGAATGCTCGACGCCGACGCCGAAGGCATAAGCCTGGGCCAGCATCAGCATCGCCTCCGCATCGCCGGCTTTTGCAGCTTTTTCCAGCCAATCGCTTGCCTCGCTCTTCTCGCTTTCCACGGAAGCGCCGTCACGCAGCAGTTTGGCAAGTTCGCGCATGGCAACGGGATTGCCCGCGCCTGCTGCCTGACGATAGGCGTCCTTCATGTCGAAGACCTGGCTGATCTTGGCCCTGACGCTATCGGGCGCTTTCTTCAATCGGCTAGCTATGCTGTAAAGCTCGTCCGGCTCGGCGCTGTTGAGCAGTTCGGTCAGAAGCTTGACATGGTCATCTTCCTGATAGAACCGGCTGCCCGGATCGGAATACCAGTCTAGAAGCCGCCATGCGGCGGGCCTGTAGCCCTGTTCATAGGCTTCCGTGTAAAGCTTGAAAGCTGCTTCGCGATCGGCAATCGAACCGAGAGTCAGGTAGATATCGCCGAGCTTCACCTGCTGCCAGCCCTCTTCCGGCGAAAGCGCCAACGCGACCGTAAGCGCCTCGTCGGCGGTGTCCGGGCGACCCGCGTCGAGCGCGTAGCCTGCCTTGACGCCGAGCGCGTCGATATCGCAGGGCATGATCAGCTCCGCGCGATCATAGTAAAATGCCCGCCGCTCGTCGCTTTTCACCCTGTCGGCCGCGAACAGAAGCGCCTGGAAATCACCGAAGGCCGCGATTTCGTTCAGCAAGGTCTCCGGTGGCTGATAACGGCCTTTTCCCGCCTCGCGGTAGGCATCGTCAAGATGCCAGAGGACCGACCCTTTCATCCGTCCGCCGGCCCCTTCAACCAGATCCGTCGCTTTCTTGAGCGATGCCGCATCGTCTTCATTCATGTAGATTTCGGCAAGCGCTGCCATGGCGGCGATGTCACCGCCATCGGCAAGCTGTTGCAGGGCGGAACGGATTTTCTCGCGTCGGGCGTCGGTATCGACCGCGTTGTAGGCGCCCTCCAGAACGCTGGCCTCTCCGCCGTCATGATCGCGCACGAGGGCCCGCCAGTGTTCGATGATGTCATCGACGCGGGCGGGTTCAAGCTCGGTCAGGATGGCGGCAACGCCGCCGGCATCTTTCATGCTGCCGCCGATCGCCGAGGCCTGCAGATCGGCGAAGGCGTCGGCCTTGTCGGTCAGTTTAGCCTCTGTCACGTCTTCGAACAGCCGCCACCAGTCCTCGTTTTCGAGGGATTTCCATCGCGCCCACTCGGCAATCTGCGGTCCGTCGGGCGCCGTGCAGAGCAGCGCATTCCTGAGCGCGTCGATCGCGCCCGCCTTGGCTTCTGTCGAGATAAGGTCCTCAAGTATTGCAATGGCTTTCTGGTGATCCTGCGCGTCGCCGTCGCGCAGATAGAGGCGGGCGAGATGAAGCTTGCCTTCGCCATCGCCACGCTCCGCGGCCGCCTCGAACAGGCGCCGGCTCGCCTCCTGATCCGTCCAAAGACCGTTTTCTTCCTGGGTGAGCACGCCGAGCCGCGAAAACGCCCAGCCCGGCGCATCGGGTAGTTTCGTCAGGGCCTCAAGCATGTCTTCATATTTCTGCCGGTCCTGAGGCGTATCGAGGCCGCGGCGCGCCAGAAGCTGGATTGCGCGTTCATAGCCGACAGGCTCCCCATCGGCAGCCAGATCATCATAGATCGCCATAGCCCGGCCGAGGTCGGGCGGCACCAGGTCACCTTCCTCGTAGAGCTTTGCCATCTGGACTTTCGCCGGAACGATGTCGGCGTCGAACGCCTGCTGGAGGTAGCGCAGAAGGGTCGTGTTGTCCTTCTCGATGCCTTCGCCGGATAGATGATAGCGCGCCGTCTGCCAGGCGGACTGGTCGTCGCCGAGATCGGCCGCGAAACGATACCATGCCTCGGCGAGCGCATGGTCCTGCGCGATAACCTCCCCGCTTTCGAACGCCCGCGCGATGCGGCGCACCCGACCGCAGATCGCGTTGTCGAGATTGCCGAGCAGCGATGAAAAGCCGAGCGTGAAAGCGAGTTGCGGATCCATGTCCCAGCCCGGGACATCTTCCCCCTTGCTGGTCTTCTCGGCCAGAAAGAGAACCGCGTCGGGATCGCCGTTATAGGCGGCCTGAAGTTTGCGCTGGATGCCGCGATCGATATCCTGCGGCACCGCCTTGCCCTCAAGGTAAAGGTCGGCGAGGAAGTTGATCGTGCCCGGCGTCGCTGATGGCCCGATGGTTTCCAGTTCCATGACGAAGCCGGTTGCCTTCAATTCGTCGAAACGCTCCGCCTCGACATAAAGCGCCACGACATCGAGCAGATAGGCCGCCCGGCTGTAATAGGGATCTTCCTGGCGGCGCAGGTCGTAGGCGGATTTGACCGTGTCGAAATACTTGTCTGCATCAATATTGCGCAGTCGCATCAGTTCGCGGTCGAGATCGCGGTATTCGACGCCCGGCGGCAATTGTCGGCCATCCCAGTTCGACCATTGCAGCTCCAGCGCGTCATTGGACTTGCGGTCGGCGCACACCTTCGCCGCCGCGATATCGGGTGGCCGGAAATCGATGACGGGCTGTTGCGCCATCGCCGCCGATGCAGTCGCCGATAGCGCAAGCGCCAACAGAAGTGACCGGGCGCGACCGCGGCCGGCGTTTCGCAATCCGGGAATGCTCAAACGCTTCATTCGCTTCCTTTCGCCGCCGCGCCGCAGCCGTCCGGTCCGCAATCGCCTGCGGCGCTCGCCTCGAGCGTCTCCCACGGCTCGGGACCATAGCTTGCGAGATTGCCGCCAGGCGGCACCTCCCATACCAGGAAGAGCGGCGGCTTTGCCTGTAAATCGCCGGACCGGAGATAGTCGGTGATCGACTTGAACGGATTGCCCGAAGCGCTCGCCCGGTTATCGACGTCCATGCTTGAGAACTGTTTCAGGAACCCGTCGAAATGGCTCTGCCCCTCGGCCGAAAACCGTGAGCCGACCAGCACGACCGGCGCCGGCGCGTCCGCGCCCAGTATATTGAACGGCCGATCAGCGGCGAAGGCTTCCTCGCCCACGGTCTCGTAGCGGGCTTCCGTCACCGGCGGCAGGCTTTCGCTGCAATGGGCCTGGATCGCCTCGCGCAGGTCCGACCGGCGCGTGTAGTCTTCTCCCTTTGTGGTCGTGAAGGTCATGAGGTTGGCCTTGCGCGATTGCGGCATCGCCGTGATCTTGCCGGCGATCGCCTCCGCGGCAAAACGCGCGCCCTCAGTGGTCCAAAGCGGATCGGCTTTTTGGTAAACAGGGCTGTCATCGGCGGCCTTTGCTTTCATCGGCGTCAACAGATCGACCGTGACCACGCCGGCGTCATTCAGCCGCTTGATCGCCTCCTGATAGATTTCGGTATTTATGTTTTCCTTGTAGCCGTAGAGCCATGCCGCTTGCGGCACCTTGTCTGCCAGCACCTGGCTGCGCGTGGGAAGGGGCACGAATATGAGAATGGTGCCGTGGGCCTTCAACAGCTTCGAGAACGCCGCGACGCTCTCCGCCAGCGCCGGATCGGCGACCGATTTCATCGCGATATCGCCCATCACGGTGAAGAAATACCCGTCCTTGCCCTCCAGAGCCTGTGGCTCGCCCTTCTCCGCCAGATTGGCGCAACCGTAAAGCGACTGCGCTTCTTCGGCTTGGGCAATGCCGCAACCAAGGCCGGCCGCAACACACAATGCCGCTATCGTTTTCATGCTATCCATGCTCATCCTCCCCCGAGAGAGCTTCCGGTTCTGCAAAGGCGCGTAGCAGGTTTTCAGCCGCCGTGCGCGTTCCAATGTCCGGGCTTTTCTGCGCCACCCGCAAATAGGCGCGCACAGCCGCTTCATCCTCCGTCGTCAATGGCGCGCCGGAGGCAATCAGCATCGCCATCTGCAGGGCGAGCGCTTCATCGACGAATTGCTGGTCGACGGCAGCCCGCAACAGCGCCTTGGCTTTCTCCGGCCTGGCGCCGAACGGATGGCCCTGCAAATAAAGCCGCGCCAGCGCGAGCACCGATGCCGGGTCTCCGGTCGCCGCCTGGCGGTTGAGCGCGTTTTCGATATGGGCGAGCCGCACAGGCGATATATCGCTGGTCCGGTCCGACAGGATAGCGAACAGCGGGGGTACGGCATACGTGCGGCCGTCATTCACCGCAATCGCGAGATAGTGCGCGGCCTTGCCGTTGAGGTCCGGCCGGTTCATCGCCAGAAGCCGCTCTGCCAGTTTGTAGGCGGCCAGCCCGTCGCCGACATCGGCGAGGATCTGGAGCTCGGTGATCGTCACCGGCTCATCGGCCACGATCCGCGCCCGTATATCCTTGAGGCGCGGGGCATTGTCGTAGATCGAGGCAACAGTCCGAACAGACCCGTCCCCGGCGAAAGCAAGGGCCGGCAAGAACAGCAATACGGCGAAAATCGCATGGGCCTTCGCCATATCACTCGCCCTCCCCGGGGTGGCACCCGGTGAAATCGGACAGCCGGAACTGCCCGCCATTGCCACGAAACAGCGATGGCGGGGCGGACGCGTCGGCCGATATCCGGAAGCCGGCATCGGACGCTTTGTCCAGAGCGCGCTGAAAGGTGAGATAGCGCGGCGTTTCATATTGCAGCGCGCCGGCAAACAGCACCGGCAACTGGTTGGACAGATCATTCTGTCTCAACAACAGACGCGAGAAGCGTTCCGCCGAGATGCCGGAAACATTGGCGAGGAAGATGTTGTCGGTGATCTCGGTCTCGTCATCGGGAGAGATCGCATCGGTGACGGCGATGCCCGCGCCCTGGTTGCGCGCAAGCAGATTGCCGGAAATCCGCACCCCGAGGCTTTGCGCCACCCGAATGCCATCGGCGCGATTGCGAAGCGCGGCATTGGAGAAAATATCGACACACGCCCCGCCGGCAACCGAAATGCCCTCGACGCCGTTCGCCAGAAGGACGTTGTCCGCGATCGTCGCATGGCCGACGCCGTCGCGGGCGAAAATGCCGCGTCCGGCATTCTCCGCCATCACGTTTCCGCTCACCACGGTATTCTTGCCGCCGATCATCAGCAGCCCGTGCTGCCCGCTCGCCACGACCAGATTGTCGCTGATGACGCCATGGTCGACCCGCTCGAGCCTGAGCCCGATGCCGCGGGCGCCATCGAGACGGTTTTCGGAAAAGCTGAAATCGGCAATGCCGGTCACTTCCACCGAGCGGATATTTTTCAGGACATTGCCGGTGACGCGCCCGCTGCTGCGTTTGCCGGCAAAGCGGCTGGAGGCAAAACTGATCCCGCTCATCAGCGGTTGGCCGTCATAGCCGAGAGCGGAAAACCGGCTGTCTTCGATCTCCGCACGACCGCCGCGCACGGTCAGGATAAAGGGATGAAAATCGACAACTCTTGGCGCAGCATCCGTGCCGGTCACCTCGGCGTCGCGGATCGTCAGCAGCCCCTCATTGATGATGAAGACGCCCCGCTCGGTCGCCATCTCCAGCCGGTCGCCGTCGCTCATCGAAAGCGCGGCATCTTCGGAAATGAAAAGCGGGAGCGCGAGGCGGTAGCCATTCTCCGAGGCCGCAAGCACGCCGCCATCGCCGGAGAGCGCTTCGGCAAGGCCTGCAAGCGTAAACGCCCCGCGCTTCAGCAGCAACGCCTCTCCGCCCGAGGGCGCGGCCGCCTCCATCAGTTCGCGGTGACCGAGATTGCCGGTCTCCAGCGCGATCTGCTGCAGGAGCGGCGCGAAAAGCACCGTGTCGAATTCGGCGGGCGCCGTCGCGCTTTCGCCCGCTTCGGCGGATCGGGCTGTCGGTTCCGAGGGCTGCGGCACAGGTTTGACGCCGGCCTCGTCCAGCAGCTTTCGCGCCGCGTCAAGCGTCGGCACGATGCCCGCCACCTCGTTCTTCAGCGTCTCGAGCAGGCTGTCCGCATTGCGGTTGATCTCGGCGAGGCGATTATGATCATGCGCGTCGGCAACAGGCGCGAAGGCGAGCAGCAGCAAGGCCACGCAACATCCATGAACGCGCCCGACGCGGATCATCTTGCCTCGCCTCCGGAGACCAGGAAGGGCGTGTCGTTCAGGTCGTCGGCGTCATACTGCAGTTCGATCAGCGTCGCGGTGACATCCCCGTGATTGCGCAGCACGCCGCCATGGCCGGCAGGAATGGTAAAACTGTCTCCGGCCTCACCGGCGCGCCGATCGCCGCCCTGCTCCAGTTGAAGGGTTCCGGCGCAGATCGTCAGCACCCGGCGGCGGCTTTCCTCAGCCGCAATCGTCAGCGCCGCCCCCGGTATGATCTCGTGTTCGGCGAGGCGAAAACCGGGGCCGGTCTTCAACGGCGTTCCCGAATGGGCCCATTTCGGTTTGGTCAGTTCGGATTTACGCTCCTTCAGCGCGTTCAGCACCTGCGGCACGTCCTGCGTGCGATCCAGCGCGGCCACCAGCAGAACATCCTCGGTGTCGATGATGGCGAGATCGTCAACGCCGATCGTCGCGATCAGCTTGCCGTCCTCGGCGCGGATATAGGAATTGGCCGTATCCACCGGCACGACGTCGCCGCTCAGGACATTGCCCACGCCGTCTTTCCTGCCGATCTCGTAGAGCGAGCGCCAGCTTCCGACATCGTTCCAGGCGATCTCCGCCGGGGCCATCAACACCCGGTCGCTGTGTTCGAACACGACGCTTTCGGTTGCCGCGGCGTGGGCCTTTCGGAAGCAGCGGTCATCGAGAACGGTGCGGCCCGGCTCCCGGGCCGCCCGCTCCACCGCGGCTTTGACGGTCTCCGTCGTTTCGGGGTCGAGGCGCTGATATTCCGAAATCAGGACATCCGTGCGGAACAGGCTGACGCCCGACGCCCAATAGGCATTGCCATTCTCGATCAGTTTCTCGGCGGTCTCGCGCGGCGGCTTCTCGATGAAGTGGGAGACATTGCGCGCGCCGGCGAAGTCGGCATTCGGCCCGTCGTCAACGATATAACCATAGCCGGTTTCGGCGTAGGCGGGACGGATGCCGAACAGCATGATGTGACCGCTCTCGGCGGCCGCGCGCATCGACAGCACCACCGCGCCGAAATCGCCCTCGATCAGATGGTCCGACGGCAGCACCGCCATCAGCGCGCCGGGATCGCGGGCCTCGATGGCCAGGGCGGCCGCGAGCACCGCCGGGCCGGTGTGCCGCGAGCTCTGCTCGATCAGCAGTTCGCCCTTGCGGCCGATCGCGTGAAGCTGCGCGCGCACCAGGGTCTCATAGCGATTGTTTACGCTGACATAGGGCTCGTGAAAGCCGGGGCCGCCATGACGTTGGACGGTCGCCTGGAAGAAACTCGGCGAGCCGCGTCCCGCGACGCGGTGAAACTGCTTCGGCGTTTCCGCCCGCGACAGCGGCCACAGCCGCATGCCGACGCCGCCGCACATGATGAGCGGATAGACGGACGTCATCGGACCGTCTCCGTCGCGGCCTGCGCATTGCCGATCAAGGGCCACGCCTTGGCCCGCTCGCTCATCTCCTTCGTGGCGGTAAAGCGGGAAAGCCGGGTCTTGATCCGCTCCAGGAAATTCGCATAGGGCTTGCTGGTCACCGTCAGCGCCACCGTCTTGCCGATATCGGCCGCCGTCAGCGCATCGGGCGCGGCGCTGAAGGTCACCAACGCCGTCGTGCCGGACGCGCCGTCCTCGGCCTTGACGTCCTTGACGGTCAGCGGCAGATCGTCGCCATTCGGCAGCGAGGCATGGGCTTCCGCGCCGAACAGCAGCAGTTTCGCCAGATCGTCCGGCATCGTGACCTTGATCGTCGGGCCGGCATCATCGGTCCTGACATAGGCGATCGGCGTTCCGGGCAGAACGGTGGCGCCGACCGCGCCGTTTTCGGTCAGCACGATCCTGCAATCGCAGGGATTGGAAAAGTTCAGCATGCCGCCGCGCGCTGATTGCAGCGAGAACACGACGTCCCCCTCGCCGGCGCTCTGGTCGACATAGGCGATCTGCCCGGCTTCCGGCGCCGTCAGCGGCAGGCCCGCCGGCGTGACGGTGGCAAGCCCCGGCACCCGGTGGACGAAGATGTGATAATGGATGGTGTAAAGCGTGAGCGCGATCAGGCCGAGCGTCAGCGCCGCCACCATTCCCGCGCCCGCCATACGCCGCATCCTCTCGCGGAAACTCTTGCGCGGCGGCGGCGCTGCCACCGATTTCTGCCGCGCTTCCGGCGGCACGCGCAGCAATTCGTTGATCTGCACCAGATCGCCGGCCAGATAGGCATTCATCAGATAGCGCAGATGCGGCAGATGCGGACCCGTGGGATTGAGGAACACCAGCTTGTAGACCCCGCCGCTTGCCGATTCCAGCTCGGCGCGAACCTCGATCGGCAGCACGACGGAATAACCCTCGAACTGAAAGCTGAACCGGGCAATCACGCGATCGCCGGACATATCCCCGCCATGCCAGCCGCCGGCATAGGCAGCGACCAGCGAAACGCCGATGCCTTCCAGCTCACGTCCGTCGATGAACACCGAGAACGGCATCCAGATCGAGGGGTGATCGGTGTCATGCCCATTATCCGGCAATTCGATCGCGGTTTCCTCAGCGTCGGTTTCGGCGTTCGGATGGTGTTCCATAAGCATGCGAGGCTCCTATGCGCCCGAAATATCAACGAACCAGATCATGCCCAGTATCAGCCATGCTACTGCGAGCGCATGAAGATACAAAGAAAATCCGTCGGATCCGAGAAAGCCCTTCTCTTGCCGGGCGGTTCCGGTCGCGGTGTTCTGGCGGGTCCATTTCTGCCGGTCGAGGCGAAACAGCACGTAGGTCTTGACCAGCGCCCCGCCGATCTGGCCGAAATAGAGAAGGAATGGGTAGGTGACCGGGAATCCGCCAGCCCGGAAGGTCGAGATCATCGTGCACATCACGTAGCGCGAGACCATGACCCAGGCGAGATAGGCGAGGAAGACGAAGGGGTTGAAGACATAAGCCGCCAGAAGCATGCCGCAGGGTCCGGCAAGCGTCGTCCACATCGACATGCGCTGGTCCAGGATCGACCACCAGGTGAAATAACCGATCCGGCTCGCCGGCAGCGCCAGCGCGCGGTTGCTGGTCCTCAGCGTGTTGCCGAACCAGCGCCGCATCAGCACGATCGCGGAATCATAAAAGCTGTCGCGCGGCTGCGTTTCGACCGAAACGGTTTTCACATCGGGCAGATAGCCCATCTTGTAGCCGTGCTTCAGAAGCCAGAACCAGGTCGACTTGTCGTCGCCGGTCAGGAAGTTCACCCGGCCGAAGCGCCAGTGATCGATGAAATCGTGCTGGACGCCGCTGATGAAGCCGGGCTGGGTCGCAAGGTCGCCGCGAAACACCGACATGCGCCCCGTCAGGGTCAGCACGCGTTCGCTGAGCCCCATCGAGCTCATCATGAGCTGGCGCTGGGCAAACCGCAGGTGGAACCAGTCCTGAAACAGCCGGCCGCCGGTCGCATCGGAGACCTCGTCGGACGTGAGCGCGCCCATCTTCTCGTCGGTGAAGAAAGGCGCCGACTTGGCCACGAGTGAGGCCGGCACCCGCGTGTCGCCGTCGACCAGAAAGATCATGTCGTGACGGGTCGGATTGAGACGCCTGATGGTGCGCAGCGATGTCGCCAGCGCATCGCGCTTGCCGGTGCCCGCGATCCGGTCGAACACCAGCGAAACCGAACCGCTGCGGCTGGCATCGGAGCCGGCGAAGACGGCCTTGATCAGGCGGATATCGCTCGCATCGACGACCGAGGCGACGATCGTCGCCCCGCCCTCGGAGTTTCGCGCCGCCTCGAAGATCGAGCGGTAGACCGGGGCCGTGATCGCCGGATCGATCTTGTAGGTCGTCACCAGGAAGAAAGCGTGGGCGCGGTAGGTTTGCAAGGCATAGAGCGCCTCGGCCCGCCTTCTGCGGCGCGGGAAGGCGAAGCGCATGTAGTATTTCGCGCGGATGAAATTCAATATCCCCCACGAATAGCGCCAGATGCCGAGCACCCCGATCGTCAACGCGAGCGTGCC
>NZ_DEPM01000160.1:8363-8484 GCF_002358775.1 Martelella sp. UBA3392 | reverse complement strand
GTCCTGTCGCGCGAAAAGGCGCGCCGCGAGGAATCGTGGATCAAGCTCGAAGCCAAGTTCGAGGCTGGTGAGCGCGTTGAAGGTCTGATCTTCAACCAGGTCAAGGGCGGCTTCACCGTCG
>NZ_DEPM01000160.1:7909-8059 GCF_002358775.1 Martelella sp. UBA3392 | reverse complement strand
GTCAAGGGCGGCTTCACCGTCGATCTCGACGGCGCGATCGCCTTCCTGCCGCGTTCGCAGGTGGATATCCGTCCGATCCGCGACGTTTCCCCGCTGATGCACACGCCGCAGCCGTTCGAAATCCTGAAGATGGACAAGCGCCGCGGCAAC
>NZ_DEPM01000160.1:7465-7602 GCF_002358775.1 Martelella sp. UBA3392 | reverse complement strand
CAAGCGCCGCGGCAACATCGTCGTTTCGCGCCGGACCGTTCTTGAGGAAAGCCGTGCGGAACAGCGTTCGGAAATCGTCCAGAACCTCGAAGAGGGCCAGGTTGTCGAGGGTGTCGTCAAGAACATCACCGATTACG
>NZ_DEPM01000160.1:0-7171 GCF_002358775.1 Martelella sp. UBA3392 | reverse complement strand
CATCACCGATTACGGCGCGTTCGTGGATCTCGGCGGCATCGATGGCCTGCTGCACGTCACCGACATGGCATGGCGTCGCGTCAACCACCCGACCGAGCTTCTGACCATCGGTCAGCAGGTCAAGGTTCAGATCATCCGCATCAACCAGGAAACGCATCGCATTTCGCTGGGCATGAAGCAGCTTGAAGCTGACCCGTGGGATGGCATTTCGGCGAAGTATCCGGAAGGCAAGAAGATTTCCGGTACGGTTACGAACATCACCGATTACGGCGCGTTCGTCGAGCTGGAGCCGGGCATCGAAGGCCTGATCCACATCTCGGAAATGTCCTGGACCAAGAAGAACGTACACCCCGGCAAGATCCTTTCGACCACGCAGGACGTCGATGTCGTCGTTCTCGAAGTCGATCCGGCCAAGCGCCGCATCTCGCTCGGTCTCAAGCAGACGCTCGAGAATCCGTGGGAAGCCTTCTCCTTCTCCAACCCGCCCGGCACCGAAGTCGAGGGCGAGATCAAGAACAAGACCGAATTCGGCCTGTTCATCGGTCTCGAAGGCGATGTCGACGGCATGGTCCACCTTTCCGATCTCGACTGGAACCGTCCGGGCGAGCAGGTCATCGAGGAATACAACAAGGGCGATATCGTCAAGGCTGTCGTTCTCGATGTGGACATCGAAAAGGAACGCATCTCGCTCGGTATCAAGCAGCTTGGCAAGGATGCGCTGACGGAAGCGGCCGCTTCCGGCGATCTGCGCAAGGGCGCCGTGGTTTCCTGCGAAGTCATCGGCACCAATGACGGCGGCGTCGAGGTGAAGCTCGTCAACCACGACGACATCACCGCCTTTATCCGCCGTTCGGATCTGGCCCGCGACCGCGACGATCAGCGCCCCGAGCGTTTCTCGGTCGGCCAGGTGTTCGACGCCCGCGTCACCAACTTCTCCAAGCGCGACCGCAAGGTCATGCTGTCGATCAAGGCGCTGGAAATCGCCGAGGAGAAGGAAGCCGTGGCACAGTTCGGTTCGTCCGACAGTGGCGCTTCGCTCGGCGACATCCTGGGCGCGGCTCTCAAAAACCGCGACGACCAGTAAGCTTCGCTTGCATTACGCATAGGAAAACCGCCGGGTGGCAACGCCCGGCGGTTTTTTTGTTTGCTCTGATGGCGGTCTTCAGGTCGCCGGGTTCTCGGCCCTGTCCTCCAGTCGGAAGGCATAAAACGCCAGCAGAATGATGATCGGCGGCACGAGAAAGCAGAGCCGGCCGAACAGGCGGTAGGCAAGGGCGGCGAGCGCGCAGCCGAGCGCGAACAGGAACAGCGCCGGTATCAGCCGCTTCAGCCGGCGTTTCAGCGGTTCCTTGTCGATCGCGCCGCCGAAGAGGAGATCTGTCACGTCCAGCATGATCTGCGTCGTCGTCCCAGTCATCAGCGTGGACGGCGGAAGGTCGGGGAGGTGGACCCGGTGCACCGCGTTCTGGATCGCCATCGCGACCACAAGGGTCATGCCGGTGATGATTTCGCCGGCGCTGTTTGCGGCGGTCGGCAGCAGGAACACCAGCACGGCCGCCGCTGAAAACAGGGCGAACTGAAGCTTCAGGAGCACGGGAACCACCGGGCGCTCATGCCTGCCAAGCCAGCGCGCGAAATACCGCGCCGCCATCACAGAAACGCAGAAGACCGGCAGCGCGAGCGCCTTTGCCAGCAGGCCGCCGGTTCCGGTCGCAATCGCCGCACCCAACGTCACGAAGTTGCCGGTGACATGGGCGGTGAAAAGCCCGTGGAGCGCCACGAAGCCCATCGTATCGACATAGCCGCCATTGAGGCTGAGGGCCGAGGCAAGCAGGGAACGCGACATACACCATCTCCACCCGGACCATGACCCGTTCGATATGCGCCGGTCCGCCACGGACGCAGAGGCAGCGGCGAGGATCGCGCATGCGATCAAGCCATACACGCCGCGTGAACGCAGTGAGAGTATCGGGGAAGCGTAAATACATGGTTATGCCGACGAACACCGGCACACCGCGATCGCCGGTTGGGCAAAACCGCCGCTTATCCGTCTGGAAAACCAGTACGATAAAGAGATCGACAGGACCACGGTCGCCTCTGCCCGCTCAGAGTCGACAGTCGCCCGGCGGATCACATCAGCTCATGGTCTCTCCGATGACATGCGTTCCGCGCAAACGTCTTGAATGCGGCGACGCGCTCAGCCCCGCTTCGCCACCGGACGAATGCGGTCGCCGGCCTCGATCACCAGCGGATCGAAGCCGCTGCCGGGCTGTGCCAGCATCTCGAAAAGCTGGGCGCGCATGCGCGGCTCCCAGAATTTGCTGATGTGGTCGGCCACGCCGGCCACCGCCTCGTCATGCGGGCGGGTGCGGAAAAAGGCTGCGATCTGGTTTGCCATGTGTGTGAGCTTTTCAGGGGCCATTTGCTTTGTCCTTAGCCAGAGGGGGATGTCGGCGAGCGACGGATTTACTCCGCCGCCTCGACCCGCCGGGCCTTTCTTGAAAAGCTTTCATATTCCTCCTGCCAATCCGTCGGGCCGTTGGAGGGCGAGACCTGAACCGCCGTCACCTTGTATTCCGGGCAATTCGTCGCCCAGTCGGAGAAATCCGTGGTGATGACATTGGCCTGCGTGGCCGGGTGGTGGAAGGTGGTATAGACGACGCCCGGCGACATCCGGTCGGTAATCTTCGCCCTCAGGCTGGTTTCGCCGGAACGGCTCTGCAGCTTCACCCAGTCGCCGTCCTTCACGCCGCGCAGTTCCGCATCGTGCGGATGGATTTCGAGAACGTCCTCCTCGTGCCAGACGACATTGTTCGTCCGCCTTGTCTGCGCGCCCACATTGTACTGGCTGAGAATACGCCCGGTGGTCAGAAGCAGCGGGAAGCGCGGCCCGGTCTTCTCGTCGGTCGCAATGTAATCGGTGCGGATGAACCGCCCCTTGCCACGCACGAAGCCATCGATATGCATGATCGGCGTGCCGTTCGGCGTCTCGTCATTGCAGGGCCACTGAACCGAACCCTTTTCGTCGAGCAGTTCATAGGTGACATTGGCAAAGCTCGGCGTGGTCGCGGCGATCTCCGCCATGATTTCGGCGGGATGGGTATAGGACCAGTTGCCGCCCATCGCATTGGCGAGAAGCTGCGTCACCTCCCAGTCGGCATAGCCGGCCTTTGGCGACATCACCTTGCGCACCCGGTTGATGCGCCGCTCGGCATTGGTGAAGGTGCCGTCCTTTTCCAGGAAGGTCGAGCCGGGCAGGAAGACATGCGCGTAATTCGCCGTTTCGTTCAGGAAGATGTCGTGGACGATGACGCATTCCATCGCGGCCAGACCGGCGGACACATGCTTGGTATCGGGGTCGGATTGCAGAATGTCCTCGCCCTGGCAGTAGAGCCCCTTGAACGTGCCGTCGACGGCGGCGTCCAGCATGTTGGGAATGCGCAGGCCTGGCTCGTCCGAGATCGGCACGCCCCAGGCCTTTTCGAAGATATCGCGGACATCCGCATTGTTGACGTGGCGATAGCCGGGCAGTTCGTGCGGGAAAGAGCCCATGTCGCAGGAGCCCTGCACATTATTCTGGCCGCGCAGCGGGTTCACGCCGACGCCGCGACGGCCGATATTGCCGGTCATCATGGCGAGATTGGCAAGGCCGATAACGGTGGTCGAGCCCTGCGAATGTTCGGTGACGCCGAGGCCGTAATAAATGGCCGCATTGCCGCCCTTCGCATAAAGCCGCGCGGCTTGGCGAACGGTTTCGGCCGGCACGCCGGTCAGTGTTTCCACGGTTTCCGGGCTGTTGGCGGGCTCGGCGGCAAAGGCGGCATAATCCTGGAACTCGTCCCAGTCGCAGCGTTCGCGGATAAAGGCCTCGTCGTAAAGCCCCTCGGTGACGATCACATGCGCAAGGGCGGTGACGATGGCCACATTGGTGCCCGGGCGCAGCGCCAGATGATGGCTTGCCGCGACATGCGGCGTCCTGACCAGATCGATGCGGCGCGGATCGATGACGATCAGCTTGGCGCCCTGCCGCAGCCGCTTTTTGAGCCGCGAGGCAAACACCGGGTGTCCGTCGGTCGGGTTGGCGCCGATGACGAGCGCGACATCGACCTCTTCGACGCTGTCGAAATCCTGCGTTCCCGCCGAGGTGCCGAAGGTCTGGCCGAGGCCATAGCCGGTCGGCGAATGGCAGACGCGGGCGCAGGTATCGGTATTGTTGTTGCCGAAGACCGCGCGGGCAAGCTTTTGCACCAGATAGGTCTCTTCATTGGTGCAGCGCGACGAGGTGATGACGCCGATGGAGTCCTGCCCGTAATCCGCCTGAAGACGGCGCAGCTTGGACGCGGCAAAGCCGAGCGCCTCCTCCCACGAGACCTCGCGCCAGGGGTCGGCGATGTTCTCGCGGATCATCGGTTTCAGGACGCGGTCCTTGTGGCTGGCATAGCCATAGGCGAAACGGCCCTTGACGCAGGAATGGCCGTGATTGGCTTTGCCATCCTTGTAGGGCACCATGCGCACCAGTTCCTCGCCGCGCATTTCCGCCTTGAACGAGCAACCGACGCCGCAATAGGCGCAGGTGGTGACGACCGAATGCTCCGGCTGGCCGATATCGATGATCGATTTTTCCTGCAGCGTCGCCGTCGGGCAGGCCTGAACGCATGCCCCGCAGGACACGCATTCGGAGCCCAGAAAATCATCGCCGAAACTGCCGGGCGAAACGCGGGATTCAAAACCGCGTCCCTCGATCGTCAGCGCGAATGTGCCCTGCACCTCCTCGCAGGCGCGCACGCAGCGCGAGCAGACGATGCATTTCGACGGGTCATAGGTGAAATAGGGGTTGCTTTCATCCTTCGGCAGGTAGCGGGCGTTCACCTCGCCAACGCCGTCGCGCGTCTTCACGTGGTTGCCGCCATCATAGCCGTAGCGCACATCGCGCAGGCCCACCGCGCCGGCCATATCCTGCAGCTCGCAATCGCCATTCGCAGCGCAGGTCAGGCAATCGAGCGGATGGTCGGAGATATAGAGCTCCATCACCCCGCGGCGCAGCGTCTTCAACTGGTCAGTCTGGGTCGAGACCACCATGCCATCGGCAACCGGCGTGGTGCAGGAGGCCGGCGTGCCGCGCCGCCCCTCGATTTCCACCAGACAGAGCCGGCAGGAGCCGAAGGCGTCGACCATATCGGTCGAGCACAGCTTGGGAATGGCGATCCCGGTTTCCATGGCCGCCCGCATCACCGAAGTGCCTTCCGGAACGGTGACATCAAAACCGTCGATCGTGAGCGTAACCGTCGCTTCTGATTTCGAAGCCGGTGTGCCGTAGTCGATTTCCTTGATCAGGGACATATCACTACTCCGCTGCTTCTGCCGGTTGGGGCCGTGATTGGGGACGCGGTCCGAAGTCTTCCGGGAAATGGGTGAGCGCGCTTGAAACGGGATATGGCGTGAAGCCGCCCAGCGCGCAGAGCGAGCCAAGCCGCATCGTGTTGCAGAGATCGTCCAGAAGCGTCTTTTGCTCGGCCAGTCCTGCGCCGGCGGCGATCTTGTCTATTACCTCCGCGCCGCGCACCGCGCCGATGCGACAGGGCGTGCATTTGCCGCAGCTTTCCACCGCGCAGAACTCGAAGGCAAACCGTGCCTGCTTCATCATGTCGGCGGTATCGTCGAAGACGACGATGCCGGCATGGCCGATCAGCCCGTTATTGGCGGTGAAGGCCTCATAGTCGAAGGGGATATCGAAATGGCTCGTCGGGAAGTAGGCGCCGAGCGGCCCGCCGACCTGCACCGCCTTCACCGGCCGTCCGCTGGCCGTGCCGCCGCCGATATCGTAGATCAGCTCATTGAGCGTGATGCCGAAGGCGGTCTCGAACAGCCCGCCATGCCTGATATTCCCGGCAAGCTGGATCGGCATGGTGCCGCGTGACTTGCCGATGCCGAAATCGCGATAGTACTCAGCGCCACGATCCAGGATCAGCGGAACGGAGGCCAGCGACAGCACATTGTTGACCACGGTCGGACAGCCGAACAGACCCTCGAGTGCCGGAAGCGGCGGCTTGGCGCGCACCACGCCGCGCTTGCCTTCGAGGCTGTTGAGCATGGAGGTCTCTTCGCCGCAGACATAGGCGCCTGCCCCAACGCGCATTTCCATATCGAAAGCATGCCCGGAGCCGAGCACCGAAGGCCCCAGAATGCCTTCCCGGCGCGCGATCTCGATCGCCTTCCGCATGGTTTGGATCGCATGCGGATATTCCGACCGGGTGTAGATATAGCCCTTGGTGGCACCCGTCGCGAGGCCGGCAATCGCCATGCCCTCGATCAGAACGAAGGGATCGCCCTCCATGATCATCCGGTCGGCAAAGGTGCCGCTGTCGCCCTCATCGGCATTGCAGACGATGTATTTCCAGGAGCCTTCCGCCTTGCGCACCGTGTCCCACTTGATGCCGGTGGGAAAGCCCGCGCCGCCGCGACCGCGCAGGCCGCTTTCGGTGACGGTCTTGACGATATCCGGGCTTTTCATGGCAATCGCGTTTTCCAGCCCGCGCAACCCCTTGTAATGGCGGTAGTCGGCGACGGATAGCGGGTCCGTCACGCCGCAGCGGGCAAAGGTCAGCCGCGTCTGCCGCTTCAGGAACGGCAGTTCCCGCGTCTCACCAAGGAAAAGCGGGTGCTCCGCGCCGTCCAGAAAACCGGCATCGAACAGACTTTCGACGTCGGCAGGCTTCACCGGGCCATAGGCAACGCGGCCATGGCCGGTGCGAATTTCGACCATCGGCTCCAGCCAGTGCAGGCCGCGCGAGCCATTGCGCACGATATCAGCCTCCAGTCCGCGCGCGCCAAGCGTTTCGGTAATCGTCGATACCACCCTGTCGGCGCCAACGGCGAGGGCAGCGGCATCACAGGGGATGAAAATGACAGGTTTCATTGTCCGGCCTCCGCAACAACGTCCCTGAGCGTCGCTTCATCCAGCCGGCCGTAAAGCGCGTCATCCAGCATCGCCGCCGGCGCGCAGGAACACAGGCCCAGGCAATAGACGGGTTCCAGCGTCAGCCTGCCATCGGCCGTCGTCTCGTGCCAGTCGAGGCCAAGGGCCGCGCGCAGGCCATCGGCCAGCGTCTCGCCGCCCATGGACTGGCAGGCTTCCGCGCGACAGATTTTCAACACGTGACGACCGGCCGGT
>NZ_DEPM01000214.1:0-4503 GCF_002358775.1 Martelella sp. UBA3392 | reverse complement strand
GCGACCCAGCACCAGATGCGCATGGATGGAGCGCTCGACTATCTGAAGGAAAACGCGCCCGACATCGAGATCGTCGGTCCGTTTGAAAACCGTGACAAGGCCGAAAGCGCCTATTCGCTGGTGCAGGACATGTATACGGCCAATCCCGACCTCGAAATGGTCTATGTCACCGCCGGCGGTCCCTATGGGGCGGCAAAGGCAATCCAGGACCTCGGTCTGACCGGCAAGGTCGGCGTTGTCGGCTTCGACCACACGCCGGAAAACATGGCCTATCTGAAAACCGGCGAGATGGTCGGTCTGCTAGATCAGGCGCCGTTCCAGCAGGCCTTCGACAGCTCGGTCATGCTTTTCAACCATCTGGTTGCCGGTACCGAAGTGCCGGAACTGATCGAGGCCGACGGCAATCTCATCACGCCGGCGGACGTCGCGAAATGAACCCGGAAACGGGCCATAAACCCGAAGGGGGCGGCGGCAATGCCGCCCCCAGGATCAGGCTGACCGGGATTTCCAAGAGCTTTGGCCCGGTCAAGGTGCTGGAGGAGGTCACGCTCTCGCTTGCGCCGGGCGAGGTCATCGGGCTTCTCGGCGAAAACGGCGCGGGCAAATCGACGATGATGAACATCGTCTCCGGCGGGTTGAAGCCGGATACCGGCGAAATTCTTTACGACGGCGCGGAGGTCAGGTTCTCCTCCTTCGCCGAGGGGATCGAGGCGGGCATCGCCTTCGTCCATCAGGAACTCTCCGTCGTCGGCGCGCTCAGCGTCGCGGAAAACCTGTTTCTGGGGCGCATGCCCCGCAACGCCATCGGCCTTGTCGACCGGGACAAGATGCGCCGCGAGGCGCAGGGCATGCTGGACGCCGTGGGCGCCGGCGGCATAGATGCCGCGCGCCTCGCCGGAAACCTGCGCGCCGGCGAGCAGCAGCTTGTCGAGATTGCCCGCGCCGCCGCGCGCGATCCGCGCCTTCTGATTCTCGACGAGCCGACCTCATCGCTGACGCCGCACGAGGTCGAGGGTTTTCTCGATTTCGTCCGCCGCGCGCGCGATGCCGGCACGGCGATCATCTTCATCACCCACCGTCTGGACGAGGCGATGTCGATCTGCGACCGCCTGCTTGTCCTGCGCAATGGCTGCGTCGTCTCCGATCGCCGGCCGGAGGAGACGACCAAGGACCGGATCATCGCCGACATGACCGGCAAGACGGCGCTGTTTTCCCACGCGGCCCGAGCGATCACATCGACAAAGATTGCGCTGGAGCTATCAGGCGTCAGCGTGCCCGGCGTGCTGGAGGATGTCAGCTTCTCGGTGCGCAAGGGCGAGATTTTCGGCCTGTTCGGCCTTGTCGGTGCCGGGCGGACGGAGCTTCTGGAAACCATATGCGGCGCACGCCGCAAGGCGGCCGGCGCGATCACGCTCGATGGCGCGCCGCTTGCGCCGCGTAATCCCGCCGAGGCGCTGCAGCGCGGCATCGCCCTGGTGCCGGAGGGCCGCAAGACGGCGGGTATCCTGCCGCAGCATTCGGTTCGACGCAACGCATCGGCGTCGTCGCTCAGAAGCTTCGCCCGCCTCGGTGTTGTTTCGGGTGGACGCGAGGCCGGCGCGGTTGCCGATGAGCTTTCGGCGCTCTCCGTTCGGATGGAGCACGACGGTCGGCCGATCACCACGCTTTCCGGCGGCAATCAGCAGAAGGTGATTTTTGCCCGCGCGCTTCTGTCTGGCCCCACGCTTCTTTTGCTGGACGAACCGACCCATGGGGTTGATGTTGGGGCCAAGGCCGAAATCTACGATATCATACGCGCTGCCGCGGACGAGGGGCTGACGGTGATCGTCGCTTCCTCCGAGCTCCCGGAGATCACTGGCCTTTGCGATCGCGTCGGGGTCTTGTCAAAAGGCCGGTTGGCTGGCGTACTGGCGCGGGATGAGATGGACGAGGCCGAGATCCTGCGCCTTGCCTTCAGTGAACATGAAAGAGAGACATGACGCATTTTGACCTGGACGAAAACGGCATCTGGCTTGGGCGCGTTTGGCTGCCCGAGGCGGAAGGGCCTGCCGTGGTCACCTGCCGCGAGGGCCGGGTGATCGACATCACCGCAAAGGCTGGCGCAACTGTGCGCGACATCTGCGAGATGGACGACCCTGCCGGCTATGTCGCGGCGGCAGAGGGCCGCGATCTCGGCGCGCTCGCCGACCTTCTTGGCGCTGATCCGGCTGACCGGACGACGATGCACTTCCTGGCCCCGACCGATCTTCAGGCGATCAAGGCCTGCGGGGTGACCTTCGCGCGCTCCATGGTCGAGCGCGTGATCGAGGAACAGGCCGCCGGCGATCCCAAACGCGCCGAGACGATCCGCGCGCGCATCGGCACGCTGATCGGTGACAGCCTGCGCAATATCAAGGCCGGCTCCGACGAGGCGCAGAAGGTCAAGGCGGCGCTTCAGGCCGAGGGCCTCTGGAGCCAGTATCTGGAGGTCGGCATCGGCCCGGATGCCGAGGTCTTCACCAAGTCGCAGCCGATGTCCGCCGTCGGCTACGGCGCGGAGATCGGCATTCTGCAGATATCGCAGTGGAACAATCCCGAGCCGGAAGTCGTGCTGTTGGTCAACAGCCGCAGCGACATTCTCGGCGCGACGCTCGGCAATGACGTCAACCTGCGTGATATCGAGGGTCGGTCGGCGCTGCTGCTCGGCAAGGCCAAGGACAACAACGCCTCCTGCGCCATCGGTCCGATGTTCCGCCTGTTCGGCAAGGGCTTCGGGATGGATGATGTGCGGGCGATGCAGCTTGACCTGCGCGTCGACGGCCCGGAGGGCTATGTGCTCCACGGCCAGTCGTCGATGTCGGAGATCAGCCGCGATCCGGCCGAACTCGTGCGCCAGACCGTTGGCGCGCATCACCAGTATCCGGACGGTTTCGTGCTGTTCCTCGGAACGCTGTTCGCGCCGACCGAGGACCGCGACGTGCCGGGCGAGGGCTTTACCCACAAGACCGGCGACCGGGTGACCATTTCCAACCCCGCCCTTGGCGCGCTTGCCAACGCGGTGCGCTACGCCTCCGATTGCGCGCCCTGGAGCTTTGGGGTCGGCGCGCTGATGAAAAACCTCGCCGCGCGAAACCTGCTTTGAAAAGCTGCTTTCGGTGCGCCTTCTCCAGGCTCATCGCATCGGAATGTTTTCGCGAAAGATGACCTGGAGCCGGGGCGGGTATTCCGGCTCCATCTCGCCGCGAACGGCCGCTGACAGCATGCGCAGGATCTCGCGCGCCTCGATGCGCGGGTTCTGGTCGATCACGGCGTCCATGGTCCGGTCCAGAAGGGCGGTGCGGGTGGTATCGGTCAGGTCGTGGCCGATGAACACGACATCGCGGCTCTTGCGCGTTTCCTTCAGCGCCTGGACGATGCCCTGATTGCCCGCGCCGATGCTGTATATTCCGTCGATATCGGCGCGCTCCAGCAATTGCCGCGTTTGTTGATAGGCCTTGGAGCGGTCATCGCCCACTTCGCCGAAATGGACGATCTCGAGTTCGGGGAAATCCTCGGCCAGCAGCGAGCGGAAGCCCATTTCGCGCTCCTCATGCCCGCGATAGGCGAGCGAGCCGATGAACACGGCGATCTTGTAGCGCTTTCCATGGTTGAGAAACCGCCCCAGTAGAAGCCCGGCCAGACGGCCGGCGGCGCGATTGTCGATGCCGACATAGCCGACCTTTGATATCGCCGAAATGTCGGAGACGAGGGTGGCGATGCGGATGCCTTTCCTTGAAAGCTGCGTCAGTTCCTCGCGCAGCATCGGGTGATCGGGCGCGACGATCCCGATGGCGTCGCATTTTCCCTCGACGGCGCGCAGCGCGGCGACATAGGCATCGGGACCGGGATTGACGACCTCTTCCACCTGAACCGAGACCTCCGGACGGGCCTGAGCCTCCTCCAGAAGCTGGGTGCGCAGCCCGCGCATGAAGCTGTTGGGCCCTTCGGGCAGAAAGAACACGATGCGGACGGCCTTGCCCTTCTGGGTTTCGGTGAGGCCGAAATAGCCGAGCTGGCGCGCGGCCTCCATCACGATCGAGCGGGTACGCCCGCGCACGCCGGCCCGGTCGTTCAGCACGCGATCCACGGTCGCCGGTGAAACGCCCGCGAGCCGTGCGATCTCCGACATTGTGACGCGCATGGCGAAACCCTCATGAGGACATCAGAAAACAAATCATTTTCAATCATCATGAGGCTGTGATCAATGGGCCGCGACACAAGAAATCCAGTGATAGATACGGAACGACCCCGGCGATGACGGATCGATTGCCGTCACCGCCGGGGCCTCCGGGAGGAGCCCTGTGATGTGCTCAGGCCGACCGGCGCTGCACCAGATAGACGTGGTCGCAGGCCATTACCACCTCGTCGCGCTGGTTCTTCACCCGCACTTCTTCGATGACACGGCCGTAATCGGGTCGCTTCGGGTCGTCCTCGCAGCGCGCGATCGTCAGCACGGTGTGAATGGTGTCGCCGATGAAGACGGGT
>NZ_DEPM01000163.1:2201-4735 GCF_002358775.1 Martelella sp. UBA3392 | reverse complement strand
CCAGTCTTCCAGCTTTTTCATATAGTCGCCGACCGCCGGCCCCGCCGGTACGCCGGCAGCGACGATGTCGCCGCCCGAAAACGGCATTTGCGGCTTTTCCCATCTCTCAGCGAAATCAACCAGTTGCCCGAGCTTGCCGGCCTCGCCTGCCGCGTCGAGATCGCCCGCGCCGGCCTTGCCGCGCGCGCTCGCCAGCGCCAGTTTCAGCCTGATGAGAATGCCGTCCCTGTCATTGCGATAGAGCAGCTTGCGCAATGCCGGCGCCGTGGTTGCGCCGCTTATGGCCGGCGCCGTCGCGAAGGCGAGGAAGAGCGCCCGCTCGGCATTGGAGAATTTCAGCCGGTCGGCGAGTTCCGTGGCGCGGACATCATAGGGCGGAATGATCGCGGCGAGACGCAGATAAGGATCGATCTGCCAGCCGAACGCGGCTTCGCAATCGATCAGCGCGGGGATGGCGTCGATCCCCCATTTCTCGCTTTCCGGCACGATGGCGGTCAAAATCCCGGTCTGACGCATCCACAACAGCGCGCGCGAGGGATCGCGGGCGGCCAGCAGCTTCTTCGTCTCCGCCCACACCCGCTCGGCGGAAAGCGAAGCGAGACCATCGCGCGCGCGGACCGAGGCGCGAAGGCCGTCCGCATCCGGCCTGCCGCCGCCATACCAGGCGAAGAACCGGAAAAACCGCAGAATCCGGAGATAATCCTCACGGATCCGCGTTTCCGCCTCGCCGATGAACCGCACCGTCTTCGTCTCGATATCGGCAAGCCCGCCGACCGGGTCATGGATCTTGCCATCGGCATCGGCATAGAGCGCGTTGATGGTAAAGTCGCGCCGCGCGGCGTCCTCGGACCAGTCGGTGCCGAAACGCACGGTCGCATGGCGCCCGAAGGTTTCGACATCGGCGCGCAGCGTGGTCGTCTCGAAGGGTTTGCCCTCGCAGACCACCGTGACAGTGCCATGATCGATCCCGGTCGGGATCGCCTTCATGCCGGCGCCCTTCGCCCGGGCCATGACGGCGTCGGGCACAAGCGTCGTCGCAAGGTCGATATCACCGACAGGCTGATCCATCAGCGCATTGCGCACCGCGCCGCCGACAATGCGGGTTTCGCCGCCCTCGCCGTTCAGAATTCCAAGAACCGTCTTCAGCCGGTCGTCTTTGAACCAGTCCTGATTGCAGAGCTTGGTCAAGCGTAAAGCCTTTCGTAAATTGTCCTGATGATGCCGGCGGTTATGCCCCAGATCCGGTGATCGCCGAACTTGATTTCGTAGTACTGCCGCATCTGACCGCCCAGCATGGCGGTGCCGCGGGCGTGATTGGCGGGGTCCATCATGAAGCCGAGCGGCACTTCAAACACCGCATCGACCTCGTCCGGATTGATCTTCAGCGAAAAGCCGGGCCGCACCACCGACAGGATCGGCGTGATCCGGAAACCGCTGCCCGCAAGATAGTCCGGCAGCCGCGCGACCGGCTGGACGAAATCGCGGGTGAGGCCGATTTCCTCCTCGCTTTCGCGCAGCGCCGCGTCCTCCGGGGACCGGTCCTCGGGATCGATAGAACCGCCCGGAAAGGCGATCTGGCCGGAATGCTTGCGCAGCTTGGTGGTCCGCTGTGTAAAGATCACCCGCGCCTCATCGCCATAGTCGACCACCGGCACCAGCACGGCGGCGGCGCGCATGTCGAGGTCCTCATAATAGGCGAAGAGGTCGGGATTGAGCTTGTGATCGCCATGATCGCGCCAGGCATGTTCCGGCGGCCGTCCGCGCTGGCTGAGCGCGCGATCGCGAAAAGCGCCTGCGGCAAACGGTGTTTCCTTCACAGATTCATTCACAGACGTTTCTCCAGCGCCGCCATCTCCATGACCGGAAACGCCATCCCGCCGGATCGGATCGCAAACATGGCCCGGCCGTCGATGTCGATCTCCTCGCCAAGCGGCATCAGGTCATAGGTCAGCGCACGCGAAAACAGCGCCTCGAGACGACCGCGCACCAGCACATAGGGCCTCAGACCGTCATCATCGTCATCGACGGCAAAGCGCAGGGGATGATCGGGACCGGCCTCAACCACATCGCCCATATTGGTGCGAATCACAAGCGTCCGGCTGTCGCCGTCTCCCTCGATATCCATGCCGACGGCAATGAACGGCGCATCCTCCACCCTGATCCTGAGCTTTTCCACCGGCGTTACCAGATAGGTCTCGCCGTCCTCGTCCTTGCGCAAGACCGTTGAAAAAAGCTGGGCCATGGCCGCGCGGCCAATGGGGCTGCCCTGATAGAACCAGGTTCCGTCCGCCTTGATTTCCATATCGATATCGCCGCAAAACGCCGGTTCCCAACGGTCCACAGGCGCGGGCTTGCGCAATTTGCCGCCATCAAGCTGGCGCGTGATGGCCGAAGCCAGCCCGCCGACATCGCCCGCCATGTTGCCTTGCGTCATTTTTCCGTCTCACTTTCAGGGCCAGAATGCCCTCCTCTCGAAATAGTCATTTCAAACCGGCTTGTCAGCCGCCCGCAGGTGATTATCCTTTCCCGACAGG
>NZ_DEPM01000163.1:1011-1816 GCF_002358775.1 Martelella sp. UBA3392 | reverse complement strand
AAATGGGCGCGATTGACACCGAGGAAACGCAGATCGTGGCGGAGGCCGAAAAGGCGCTCGCCGATATCAAGATTGTGCGCGAGGAAGTGTCGAAGGTCATTTACGGTCAGGAAAGCGTCGTTGAAAACGTCCTGCTCGCGATCCTGTCCGGCGGTCATGCGCTGCTGGTCGGTGTGCCGGGGCTTGCCAAGACCAAGCTCGTCGCAACGCTCGGCACCGTGCTCGGTCTCGACGGCAACCGCATTCAGTTCACGCCCGACCTGATGCCCTCCGACATTCTGGGGTCCGAGGTGCTGGAGGAAAGCGAAGCCGGCCGCCGCGCCTTCCGCTTCATCAAGGGGCCGGTGTTCGCGCAATTGCTGATGGCCGATGAAATCAACCGCGCCTCGCCCAGAACCCAGTCAGCGCTGCTGCAGTCGATGCAGGAATATGCCGTCACCATTGCCGGCCAGCATTACGATCTGCCGCGCCCGTTCCACGTGCTCGCCACCCAGAACCCGCTGGAGCAGGAAGGCACCTATCCGCTGCCGGAAGCCCAGCTCGACCGGTTCCTGCTGCAGGTCAATGTCGATTATCCCGACATTGCCTCCGAGCGCCGTATCCTGCTGGAAACCACCGGCGCGGAAGAGGGAACCGCAAGCCCGGTGCTGAGCGCCGCGCGACTGATGGAAATCCAGAGGCTGATCCGCAAGATGCCGGTGAGCGAAAGCGTGCTGGAGGCGATCCTTGCGCTGGTGCGCGCCGCGCGCGCCGGCGAAGGCCATGCCGAGACCGACCGCGACGTCGCCTGGGGCCCCGGCCCGCG
>NZ_DEPM01000163.1:565-707 GCF_002358775.1 Martelella sp. UBA3392 | reverse complement strand
CGTCGCCTGGGGCCCCGGCCCGCGCGCCGGCCAGTCGCTGATGCTGACAGCCCGCGCCCGCGCGCTTTATCAGGGCCGGCTTGCCCCGTCCGTCGATGATGTACGCGCGCTTGCCGGGCCCGTGCTGCAGCACCGCATGGCG
>NZ_DEPM01000163.1:0-263 GCF_002358775.1 Martelella sp. UBA3392 | reverse complement strand
CCCGTGCTGCAGCACCGCATGGCGCTGACCTTCGCAGCCCGCGCCGAAGGAAAGACCGTGACCGACGTGATCGCCGCAATCGCCCAGCGCGATTTCAACTGACAGGCTTGCCATTGGCTGCAATCGGACAAACGACACCGCCGACCGCCCGCAATTCGGCCCTTGCCGAGGGCCGGCGGCGCGCGGCCCTGCTGCCGGACTGCCTGATCGAGGCGCGACGGATCGCCAATACGGTGATTACCGGCTGGCACGGCCGCAGGCGG
>NZ_DEPM01000192.1:5345-10367 GCF_002358775.1 Martelella sp. UBA3392 | reverse complement strand
AGCATCTGCTGCTGGCCGCCGGACAAGTTGCCGGCGTGCAGGCGGCGCTTTTCCTTGAGGATCGGGAAGCGCTGGTACATGGCCTCCAGATCGTCGGCCACGCCCTTGTCCCGGCGCCGGCTGAAGGCGCCCAGCATCAGGTTGTCCTCCACCGACAGGCCGGCGAACACCTGGCGGCCCTCCGGGACCTGAACGATACCGCGATGAACCCGGTCGGCGGCCTTGCGCCGGTTCAGGTTGTCGCCGTCGAAGGTGACGGTGCCGGCGGTGAGCGGCTGCAGGCCGGAGATCACCCTCAACAGAGTGGATTTGCCGGCGCCGTTGGCGCCCACCAGGGCCACGGTCTCGCCGGGGTGGATGGCCACGTCCAGGCCGTGCAGGGCCTCGATGCGGCCGTAGCCGGTGCGTATGCCCCGGAGGTCCAGCAGCGGCGCGCCGCCCTTGGCGATGGGGCCTGCGCCGCCGTCGGCGCGTTCACCGGGGGCGGCGCCGTCGTCGAAGGCGCGCGCCCGTTGCTCGCCGCGGGGGGCGGCGGGCGTGGAGAGGGTAGCGTTCATGCGGTGGCCTCCTCACGGGGGTTGCGGTTGCCCAGGTAGGCGTCGATCACATCCGGGTTGGCGCGGATCTCCTCCGGGGTGCCCTCGGCCAGCTTGCGGCCGTAGCAGAGCACCAGCACCTGGTCGGAAATACTCATCACCAGTTTCATATCGTGCTCCACCAACACCACGGTGATGCCCTTGTCGGCGATCCGGCGGATCACGTCGCGCAGGGCGTCGGTCTCGTTGCGGTTGAGGCCGGCGGCGGGCTCGTCGAGCAGCAGGATGTCCGGGGAGGACGCCAGGGCGCGGGCGATTTCCAGACGCTTGAGGGCGCCGTAGGGCATCGCCGAAGCATGGTGCTGGATGTACTGGCCGCAGCCGACGAACTCCATCAGCTCGGCGCATTCCTCCCGGCATTGCTGGTCCGCCCGGCGCAGGGCGGGCAGCTTGAACAGGGACGTAAAGGTGCCCTGCTTGAGGTGCCGGTGGCGCCCCAGCATGACGTTTTCCAGCGCCGTCATGTTCATGCAGATTTGCAGGTTCTGGAAGGTGCGGCACATGCCGAGCGGCGCCAGCTCATGGGGCTGGTGGCCGGCCAGGCTGCGGCCGTTCAGATGCACGCTGCCACTGCTGGGCTGGTAGAGCCCGGTGATCAGATTGAACAGGGTGGTCTTGCCGGCGCCGTTGGGGCCGATGATGGAATGGATGCGGCCTTTTTCCACCTGGAAGCTCAGGTCCTCCACGGCGTGCACGCCGCCGAATTCCTTGCCCAGCTGGTCCACGGAAAGCAATGCGGTCATGGGGCCTCCTTCTGGAAGCGGCGCGCCAGGGTCGGTACCAGGCCGCGCGGCATGAAGATCATTACCGCCATTAGAATGGCGCCGAACAGCACCATCTCCAGCTCCTGGAAACCGGTCAGGAACTGCGGAATCAGCAGCAGGATGGCGGCGCCCAGGATTACCCCGTAGGTGGACGCCATGCCGCCCAGCACGACGATGGTGATCAGCTCGATGGAGTGGGTGAACGAGGCGATGTTGGGAGTGATGAAACCGCCATAGTAGCCGTACAGGCTGCCCGCCAGGCTGGCGTAGACGGCGGAGATCACGAACACCCGCAGCTTGAATTTGCCGGTGTCCACGCCGGCCACCTGGGCGGCGATTTCCGAGCCGTGCAGAGCGCGCAGGGCGCGGCCCAGGGGCGAGTCGATCAGGTTCAGCGCGAACAGCGCGTTGTTCACCAGGCCGACGGAATCGTTGAACAGATATTTGAACTGGAAACCGACAAGGATCGGTGAAAACATCATCGGGAACATCATGATGGTGCGGAGTGTCCGCTGGCCCCAGGTGATGCGATTGACCAGCAGCGCCAGCCCGAGCCCCAGCAACATTTCCAGATTGAGCGCGATGGTGATGAACACCACGGTACGCCCGAAGGCCCACCAGAAATCGTCATTGCCGATCAGGCGCCTGTAATTGCGCAGGCCGACGAAATTATAGAGCGAGTCCGGCCGCACCAGATTGTAGCTGGTGAAACTCGTCCAGAACGACACGATGAGTGGCACCAGCACGACCGCCAGAATGACGATGATGGCCGGCAGCAGCAGAAGATAGGGCGTCGCCTGCGGAGACCTGAAGAACTTCATGTCGCGCCTTCGGAAATTTCAAGGAAAACGGAAACTCTGTGCGGCCTAAGCCGTTGACGCCGCCGGCATTGACGCCGGCGGCGTTGTGAAGCGCCACTCAGTAGTAGCCGGCATCTTCCATGATGTAGGTCGCCTCCTCGGCGGCATCGTCGAGCGCTTCCTGCGGGGTCTTCTCGCCGACGATCGCGGCCTGAAGCTCCGGCCACAGCACATTCGAAACCTGGATCCATTCCGGGATCAGCGGCGGGGTGCGGGCGTCAGCGAGCGACTCCTGCCAGACCTGGAACATCTCGGCGAGGTTCTCCTTGCCGTTCTCGTTGAACCAGGCAATCACCTCGTCATAGGTCGCGGTGCGGGTCGGCAGGTTGCCGGCCATGGCTTCCATCAGTTCGCTCTCGTCATTGGTCATGAACACGGCGAAGGAAACGGCGGCATCCTTGTTGTCGCAATCCTCGGTCACCGAGAACGAATGCGAACCGGACCAGCCGCCGCCATGGCCCGACGTACCGGCGGGCGCAACCGCATAGCCGAGGTCATCCGCGATCTTCGAGGACGACGGATCGGCGAAGAAGGCGGCAAATCCCGGCCAGTCGAGATCAAGCGCAAGCTGGCCGGCAGCCATCGCCTGACCGATATCGTCCCAGGTATAGTTGACCGTGCCGGCCGGAACCGCGCCGGCATCATAGACATCGATGAACCACTGCAGCGCGGCCACGCCTTCCAGCGAATTGAAGGTCGGACGGAACTCATCGTCGAACATGTCGCCGCCATTGGCGCGCAGGATCTCCATGAACCGGCCCGACATGCCCTCGTCCTTGCCGGCGAAAGCGGTGCCATAGAGGTTCGGCGGATCGGCGAAGAAGATCACCTGGTCGCGGAACTCGTCATAGGTCTTCGGCGGCGCGAGGTCGGTGCCGTATTTTTCCTTCCAGGCCTGCTGGTTGGCCGGATCGGCATAGAGGCTCTTGCGATAATAGAGGTTGGAAACATCGGTGACGCGCGGAAGCTGGACCAGACGGCCGTCGACCTTGGCCGATTCCAGCGTGCCCGGAACATATTTGTCGAGTTCGGACTGCGGGATATGCTCGGAGAGGTCGATATAGAGGTCGCCATATTGCGGGGCGAAGCTGGTGTGGTTGGAGCCGACGCACCAGGTAATGTCGCCGGCGGCGATGTCCTGCTTGATCTCGCGGTCGAGGTCGAAGTGATTCTTCGACGAAACGATCTCGACCTTGGCGCCCGTCATCTCCTCCCACTCAGGGATACGGGTATAGAGCTTCTCATACTGGGTGCCGCCGATCAGCTTCACCTTCAGCGTATAGTCCGGAAAGCTGCCATAGTCGAAATCATCGGCCTGGGCCGAAGCGGCGAGGCCGCCAACGGCGCAGCAAGCGACGAGGGTCGCTTTCAGAAGTTTCATTCGCATCATTCTCCTCCTATCCGTTCAAGCCCAGAAAAGACTTGATCCTCCATATTTGAAAAGTCTATTCGTATATAAGCACCATTTCGACGGGGGCGTCAACGTCGCTCTTGATATTGGACAGGAACAGCGGCAGTTTCGCAGCGATTTCAGGGTGAAAACTTCACCCGTCACCGAAGGATCGACCATGGCAACAGATGAGTCCGACCGCTACCGCGCGCCCGCCCTCGACAAGGGCCTCGACATTTTCGAGCTTCTGGCCGAGACAGACGGCTCTTTGAGCCAGGCCGAAATCGCAAAGTCGCTGGGGCGGACGCCGAACGAGATCTACCGCATGCTCGACCGGCTGGTGCGGCGCGAATATATCCGCCGCACGCCGGAGGACCGCTACGAGATCACGCTGAAGATGTTCGAGCTGGTGCATGCCCGCCCGCCGCTGCGCCGGCTCGTCAACCAGGCAATGCCGCTGCTCCAAGAGGTCGCGCAGGAGGCGGGCCAGTCCTGTCACATCGTGGTCTTCGACAGGAACGCCGCCGTCGTGGTCGCGCAGGTCGATGCACCGAGCTACTGGAGCCTCGCCGTTCGCGTCGGAACGCGGCTGAAGCTGACCTCGACCGGCTCCGGCCTCGTCTTCCTCGCCTTCTCCACGCCGGAAAACCGGGCGCTGATGTTGAAGGGCGCGGGCGAGACGATGACGCCTGAAACGGAGGCCCGTCTCGAGCCGATCCGCAAGGCAGGCTACACCATGATGCCGAGCGAGCAGATCGCCGGCGTCACCAATCTTTCGGCCCCGGTCATGGGCCCGCTCGGCTCGGTGATGGCGGTCGTCACCTCGCCCTATACCGAGCGCCTCGACCGCACGACCACGGACGACCGGGAACGCACGCTGAAACTCGTGCGCGCGGCCGCGGCCAGCCTGTCCAAGGGCCGCCCCGCCCCTTAAGCGCGGCGGCTAAAAATCGATCGCCCGCAAGGGCAAAGGGAGGAACAATGCGCATCATCGATACCCATCTTCACCTCGTCTACAAGGACCGGTTCTCCTACCCCTGGCTGAAGGACGCCCCCGCGCTCGATCGCCAGGTGACCGCAGAGGACTACTTCGCCCGCGCCGAAAAGCTCGGCATCGACACGGCGCTGCATATGGAAGTGGACGTCGCCGAGAGCGACATGGAGGCCGAGACCGCCTTCATGGTCGGCGCCCACGACAGGATTGCCGGCGCAATCGCCGCCTGCCGGCCGGAGAGCCCGGAGTTTCCAGCCTATCTTGAGCGCATTGCCGCAATCCCCGGCGTGCGCGGCCTGCGACGGGTACTGCACATCGTGCCGGATGAAGTCTCCGAAGCCCCGCTCTTCGTTGAAAACATCCGCCGGCTTTCCGCCCACGGTCTGACCTTCGATCTCTGCGTTTCCGCCCGCCAGCT
>NZ_DEPM01000192.1:0-4951 GCF_002358775.1 Martelella sp. UBA3392 | reverse complement strand
GATATCGAAAACGATGCCTTTTCGCCATGGGAGGCGCATATTTCCGAATGCGCGCGACTGGAAAACGTCACCGCCAAGATTTCCGGCGTGATCGCCTATGCCGGCGCGGACTGGAGCACGGAGAAACTGCGCCCCTATATCTCCCACGTCATCGACGCCTTCACCTTCGACCGCGTCGTCTGGGGCTCGGATTTTCCGGTCTGCACGATCCATGCAAGCCTCGAGGACTGGGTGGCGAGCATCAAGGACATTGTTGCGGAGGCGACGCCGGAGGAGCAGGAAAAGCTGTTCTCCGAGAACGCCACCCGCGTTTACCGGCTCTAGAAAACATCACCACGGAGAAAACCCATGCAGCGCATAGGAATGGTCATCAAGCTCAACGCCGACAAGGTTGCGGAATACAAGAGGCTGCATGCCGATGTCTGGCCGGAGGTGCTGGACATGATCAAGCAGTGCAATATCCGGAACTACACCATCTTTCTGCGCGAGCCGGAGAACCTGCTGTTTTCCTATTACGAATATACCGGCGAGGATTACGAGGCCGATCAGGCAAAGATGGCGGCGCACCCCAAGACCCAGGAATGGTGGTCGGTCTGCATGCCCTGCCAAAAGCCGCTCGATACGGCAAAGGACGACGAATGGTGGATCGAGATGGAAGACGTATTCCACCTCGATTGAAGTGCTTTGAGGCGCCTCGCGGAGCGCGCCTCAGATCTTCTTCACGAATTCCGATTTCAGCTTCATCGCGCCGAAACCATCGATCTTGCAGTCGATATTGTGATCGCCTTCCACGAGGCGGATGTTCTTCACCTTGGTGCCCACCTTGAGAACCTGGCTCGAGCCCTTGAGCTTCAGGTCCTTGATCACGGTCACCGTATCGCCATCGGTCAGGAGATTGCCGTTGGCGTCGGTAAATTGCGGTTCGTCGCTTTGGTCGGCTCCGGGCGACCATTCATTGCCGCATTCGGGGCACATGAACAGAGCGCCATCCTCATAGGTGTAAACCGACTGACATTTGGGACAGGGCGGCAATTCGCTCATGATCATCCTCATGGTGTTGGCGCTGCGATGAGCGGGATAGCACCGGGAAGAGCGCGGGACGCATATGCCGGTGATCGAAAACCCGAGCTTGGTAGTGCGAAACGCAAGGTTTGTCGAGTGCGGACGGATTGCCGCATGGCTTCCGGATAAAGCGCAGCAGCCGGGCTGGAAAACACGCAACACCTTCAGCGCCCCTTGCATTCCATCCAAATTTGAATAATCTATTCAGATAAGAATGATGCTTTAACCTGAAGGAGGAGCAGGTGTCAGAGAATGCTCGCAATCCGGCGCAAAGCTGGACGGCGGTTCGCGCCCCGCGCCCCATCGTGATCTTCGGCGGCGGCTCGATCGTGGGCGATGCCCATATGCCGGCCTACCGCATGGCCGGCCTGCCGGTCGCCGGTCTCTACGATATTGATCCCGAGCGCACCGCCAAGGTCGCCGGCGAGTGGGATATCACCCCGTTCGCAAGCGTTGAGGCGGCGGCGGCCGTGCCCGGCGCGATCTTCGACCTCGCTCTGCCGCCGGTTGCCCATGTGGATGTGCTAAACCGCCTGCCCGATGGCGCGGCCGTGCTGATACAGAAGCCGATGGGCCGCAATCTCGACGAGGCGACAGCCATTCTGGAAATCTGCCGCGCGAAGAAGCTGACAGCCGCGGTGAACTTCCAGCTCCGCTTCTCGCCGATGATGCTCGCCATCCACGATCTATATGAAAGCGGCGCGCTCGGCGAATTGGTCGATGTCGAGATGCATGCCAACATGATGACGCCCTGGGACCTCTGGCCTTTCCTGAAGTCCATGGACCGCGTCGAGATCCTGCTGCACTCGATCCACTATCTCGACCTGATCCGCCATTTCCTCGGCAATCCTGCCGGCGTTCACGCCCGCACCATGGGCCACCCGCTGTCGACCATGGCCCAGACCCGCACCTCGGCGATCCTCGACTACCCCGAGCCCGTCCGCGCCGTGCTGTCGATCAACCACAATCACGATTTCGGCCCGAAATTCCAGGACTGCTACTTCCGCTTCGAGGGCACGAAGGGCGTCGCGACGACAACGCTCGGTGTCAACCTGAACTATCCGAAGGGCGTGCCGGACGAATTGTGGTTCTGCGAAAAGGGCGGCGAATGGCAACAGATCCCGCTTTCCGGCACCTGGTTCCCCCATGCCTTCATCGGCGTGATGAGCAATCTCCAGCGCTTCGTCGCCGACGATGATGCCGAACTGGTCACCTCGGTCGAAGACGCCTGGAACACCATGGCGCTGGTCGAAGCCGCCTACCAGTCGAGCGCCTCGCCCGCGACGCCCATCAAGGAAAAACCATGACTGCTGAGACTGACGACCTGCCGCTTGCCGGCGTGCTGGTGCTGGACATGTGCCAGTTCCTTTCCGGCCCCTACTGTTCGCTGCGCCTTCAGGACCTCGGCGCCCGGGTGATCAAGATCGAGCGCCCCGGCCTCGGCGACCTGTCGCGCCGGCTCTACCTCTCCGACACCGAGATCGGCGGCGATTCGACCATCTTCCACGCCATCAACCGTTCCAAGGAGAGCCTCGCCATCGACATGAAGGACGAGGCCGACCTGGCGGCGCTGCGCAAGCTGATCGGCAAGGCCGATGTCGTGCTGCAGAATTTCCGCCCCGGCGTGATCGAGCGGCTTGGCCTCGATTACGAGACGGTCAAGGCATTCCATCCGGGCGTCGTCTACGGCTCGATTACCGGTTATGGCGACGAAGGCCCATGGGTCTCCCGTCCGGGACAGGACCTGCTTGCCCAGGCGCGTTCCGGCGTGATGTGGCTGAACGGCGACGAGGATCAGGGTCCCGTTCCCTTCGGCCTCGCCATCGCCGACATGCTGGCAGGCGCGGCGCTCTGCCAGGGCGTGCTTGCCGCGCTGGTGAAGCAGGGTCGCACCGGCAAGGGCGCCCATGTCGAGACCAGCCTGCTCGAAGCGCTGATCGACTTCCAGTTCGAGGTGCTGACCACGCATCTCAACGACGGCAGACGCCCGCCAAAGCGCTCGGCCTATCGCTCCGCGCATGCCTATCTCTCCGCCCCCTACGGCGTCTATCCAACGGCCGACGGCTATCTGGCGCTGGCGATGATGCCGATCGACCAGCTTGCCGACGTGCTCGGCATCGGCGCGCTCGATCCCTACCGCGGCAAGCCCGATCTCTGGTTTTCCGCACGCGACGACATCAAGCGGATCATCGCCGACGTGCTGAAGGAGCAGACCACCGACCATTGGCTTTCCATTCTGGAGCCGGCGGACGTCTGGTGCGCCAGGGTGCTGGACTGGCCGGAACTGATGGATCACGCCGGTTTCAAGGTGCTCGACATGCTGCAGACCGTGACGCGCGACGATGGCATCGCAATCCAGACCACGCGCTCGCCCATCCGGGTCGACGGCAAACGCATGCAAACCCGCCGCGCGGCGCCGAAGATCGGCGAGCAGAGCGCCGCCATACGCGAGGAATTCGAACTGTGACGATTAGACTGAAAGGCATGACCTGGAGCCACCCCCGCGGCTATGACCCGATGGTGGCGAGCGCCCGGCTGTGGCAGGAAAAAACCGGCGTTTCGATCGAGTGGGACAAGCGCAGCCTCCAGGATTTCGAAAGCTTCCCCGTCGAGGAACTGGCCCGGCAATACGACATGATCGTCATCGACCACCCGCATGTGGGCCAGATCACAGCGGAAAACTGCCTGGCGCCGCTTGATGTCGAGGGTCGCGAAGATGAGCGCAAGGCGCTTGCGGAAGGCTCCGTCGGTGCATCCTATCCGAGCTACAACTATAATGGCCGCCAATGGGCCTTCCCGCTGGATGCCGCAAGCCAGGTGATGGCTTACCGGGAAGACCTGCTGGCCTCGGTTCCCGATGACTGGGAAAGCCTGATCGGCCTCGCCCGCGAGGGCCGCGTCTTGCTGCCGCTGCGCCCGCCCCACAGCCTGATGACATTCTACACGCTCGCCGCCAATATCGGCACGCCCTGCCGCAATGATGGCCCCGGGCCGCTGATCGGCGAGGCGGACGGCATTGCCGTCTACGAGATGCTGGCGGAGCTTGCGAGCCTCGTGCCCGCGGACAACTTCGCGATGGACCCGATCGCGGTGCTCGAGGCGCTTGCCGCCCCCGGATCGAAAGCCGTTCTCTCGCCCTATATCTACGGCTATGTGAACTATGCGATGGACGGCTTCCGTCCGCATCGCCTGACCTTTACCGATATCCCGGCGCTTGCGGACAATGGCCCTTGCGGCTCCGCGCTCGGCGGCACCGGCATTGCCGTTTCGGCCTTTTCGCAAAACAGGCAGGCCGCCATCGACTATGCCTATTGGGTGGCGGGCGGCGCGGTTCAGTCCGGGCTCTACCCCGAAGCGGGCGGTCAGCCCGGCCACGACGCCGGCTGGGCCGACGACGCCGTCAACGCCAGGACCCATGATTTCTACCGCAACACCCGCAAGACGCTGGAAACCGCCTATCTGCGACCGCGCCATAACGGCTATATGCGCTTCCAGGCAGAGGCTTCCGAGGCGCTTAACGAAGCGCTCAGGGACGGCGCCACCCCGCACGCAACAATCGCCCGCCTCAACCGGCTTTTCGAGGAGAGTTTCTGATGGAGCGTCCGCGCCATTTCGAGGACATTGCCGTCGGCGAGGAACGCCGCACCTATGGCCGCACGATCACCGAGACGGATTTCGTGGTCCATGCCGGCCATACCGGCGATTTCTTTCCGCATCACATGGATGCCGAGCACATGAAATCGACGCCGTTCGGCCAGCGCATCGCCCATGGCACGATGACGTTTGCGATCGGCATCGGGCTTTCGGCATCGGAAATCAACCCGCTCTCCTTCACCTATGGCTATGAGCGGCTGCGCTTTCCGAAACCCGTCTTCATCGGCGACACCAT
>NZ_DEPM01000074.1:29081-35481 GCF_002358775.1 Martelella sp. UBA3392 | reverse complement strand
TCGCTGGTGGCGCGCGATTTCTGCTACAAGCTGCAAAAGCTCGGCCGCTACGCGCTGCATGATTCCGACAGTCACGTGCAGATGGCCAATGTCTCGGCCGCCAGGCCCGGCGATGTGCTGTTCGCGCTCTCCTATTCCGGCGCGAGCATCGAGACCGTGCGGATCGCCGAGCTTGCCCGCAAGCGCGCCGTCACCGTGATCTCGCTGACGGGGCCGAAGCAGAACGCGATCGCCCGCGCGGCCGATCTCAATCTCTACACCATTGCGGACGAGGAAAAGGTGCGCTCCTCGGCGATCACCGCCCGCGACGCCCAACTGATGCTGACCGACTTCCTCTTCATCCTGCTGCTCCAGCGCCAGCAGGACGCCGGCGACTACATTGCCGATAGCGGCGATGCCGTGACCGCGCTGAAGCTTGGCGAGAAGTGACGCCGCCTACCCCTTGATCGGTATGCAGATTTCCGTCAGCAGGTCCTGGGGTGCCGCTTCGCGCGGATTGTTGAGATAGACCTCGACAGGCGGAGCGTCCGCAGGCTCGTATCCATTGGCGGGCAGATAGCTGCCGTAAAACCAGCCATAGGCCTTGTGAAGCTCGGCATAGGGCCCCTTGTGGCGCAAGACCGCAGAGCGACCACCGGCGATCTCGCGCTGCTCCAGCCCCGCGGGCGGGGTAAAGCCGGCGGGCACGACGAGGCCGACGAAAGACTGCAGCTCCTCCTCAGCGGTAAGGCCGGGATCGGAATAATAAATGCCGACCATCTGCATATCCGGCCGGAACAAGCCCGCCGCCGCCATCTTGCCGACAGCCTCGCCAAAGGCCTTGTCGACCTCCATATAGGAGCCGGTATGCGGCACGCCGGCCACTGTCTTGGCATTTTCCTCTCTGAGTTCGACATCGTACATCGCACCATTCTCCTCGGTGACGGGGTTATCGAAAATCGCGTGGCCGCCGCTCGCGCGATATGTCGCCGGCGCCATTCCGTAAGCGGATTTGAAACTTCGTGTGAAAGAAGCGACGCCTGAATAGCCGGCGCGGCCGGCAATGCTCTCTATGCCTGCCGCGCCGTTGACGAGTTCGCCGGCGGCCCGGTGCAGGCGCAGGCGCTTAACCGTGGCATGGATGGTTTCGCCATACACCGCCCGATAGATCCGGTGCCAGTGCCATGGCGACAGGCAGGCGATCTCGGCGAGTTTCGCGTAGTCGAGCGCGTCGTCCAGATGGGCCGCAATATAATCGCTGACCCGCCTCAGCCTTTGCTCATAGGTCCCGAACACATCCATATCTTTCATCACAACCGTTCACTCCCGTTTGACATTGCCTTTCAAACACAGGTCGCATTGACAAATCTTGCGGAATCGCCCCCCGGGTGCAATGATCCGCCTGCCCATCCGCGGCCCCAGGTGAAATGATCATGCCCACCCGTCTCGTTCCCAAGACCGTCAGCGTTCTGCGCGAAGGTTATTCCTTTTCCCGCCTCAAAGGCGACGCCATTTCCGGATTGACCGTCGCCATCGTGGCCCTGCCGCTGTCGATGGCGATCGCGATCGCCTCCGGCGTCTCGCCCGACCGAGGGCTCTACGCGGCGATCATCGGCGGCTTCTTCGTTTCGCTGCTGGGCGGCAGCCGCCACCAGATCGGCGGCCCGGCGGGGGCCTTCATCGTGCTGGTCGCAGCCTCGGTGGAACGCAACGGCATTGACGGCCTGCTGATTGCCGTCATCCTCTCCGGCCTGATCATGATCGCGGCCGGCTATTTGAGGCTCGGGGCCTATATCCGCTTCATACCCTATCCGGTGACGGTGGGCTTCACCGCCGGCATCGCCATCATCATCTTCGCCAGCCAGCTTTCCGCGATCTTCGGGCTGGACCTGCCCGGCAAGGAGCCGGGGCCCTTCGCCGAAAAGGTGGCCTATCTGGCGCAGTATGTCGGCACCACCAACATTTCGGCCGTTGCCATCGCGGTGCTGACCATCGCCATCATCATAGCCGTAAAGCGCTTCCGGCCGGGCTGGCCGGGGATGCTGATCGCCGTTGCCGTGGCAACCCTCGCGGCCTTCGCGTTCAACCTGCCGGTGGAAACCATCGGCAGCCAGTTCGGCGGATTGCCGCGTGGGCTGCAGGCCCCGGCCCTGCCCGCGCTGTCGGTCCAGAAGGTCATCTCGGTGCTGCCCGATGCCTTCGCCTTCGCGCTGCTGGGCTCGATCGAATCCCTGCTTTCCGCCGTCGTCGCCGACGGCATGACCGGGCGCCGGCATCGCTCCAACATGGAACTGGTCGGCCAGGGCGTGGCCAATATCGCCTCCGGCCTGTTCGGCGGCATCTGCGTGACCGGCACCATCGCCCGCACCGCGACCAATGTGCGCGCCGGCGCGACCAGCCCGTTTTCCGGCATGCTGCATTCGCTGTTCCTGCTCTTGTTCATGATCGTCGCAGCGCCGCTGGCCCGCTTCATTCCGCTGGCGACCCTCGCCGGCGTTCTGGCCGTCGTCGCCTGGACGATGGTGGAGAAGGCCGCAATCCGGACGCTGCTCAAGACCTCGCGCGGCGATGCCGTCATCCTGCTCGTCACGCTGTTGCTCGTGGTCTTCCGCGACCTGACAGAAGGCATCGTCGCCGGCTTCGCGCTCGGCGCCGTCATGTTCATCGACCGCATGGGCAAGAATGTCGCCGTAAACCCCTATTCCGACTACAACGCCAGGGCCGAATCGCCGATCGCCAATACCGATCCCGACACCGTGGTCTACCGCATTTCCGGCGCGTTCTTCTTCGGCGCGGCCGCCACCGTCGGCTCCGTGCTCGACCGGGTGGCCGGCGGCGCGCGCAATTTCGTGCTCGACCTTTCCGATGTCCCCTATGTCGATTCCTCCGCCGCCAACGTGCTGGAGGGCACGATCGGAAAGGCTGAACACCGCAAGGTTCGGGTTCTGCTCGCCGGCGCGACGCCGAATGTCCGGTCGATCCTCGAAAGCCACGGGATCTCCGAACCGCGCGTCGCCTATTGCGCCACACTCGATGAGGCCGCCGCACGAATCGAAGCCGACAAAAACGAAACGACGGACTGAGACGCGCTCGGCTGGCGCATTCCTCCTCCCGTAACGTCGTACACAAGCTTTCCAGGGGAAATACAAAACCGGAACATATCCGACATTCCATATCTAAAACAATGGCTTGTCAGGGGCTTGCAGGAACGGAACAAATAGAGTACAAATATGTAACTTCTGAAATCGTCTAGGCGGCAGCGGCAACAAGGGATAAGGTCCATGGCACAGAATTCACTAAAACTCGTCGAGGAAAAATCGGTGAACAAGAGCAAGGCGCTGGAAGCGGCACTTTCCCAGATCGAGCGCTCGTTCGGCAAGGGCTCGATCATGAAGCTCGGCGCCAATGACAGCATCGTCGAGATCGAGACGGTGTCGACCGGTTCCCTTGGCCTTGATATCGCGCTCGGCATTGGCGGCCTGCCCAAGGGACGCATCATCGAAATCTACGGCCCGGAAAGCTCCGGCAAGACCACGCTGGCGCTGCAGACCATCGCCGAGGCGCAGAAGAATGGCGGCATTTGCGGCTTCATCGATGCCGAACATGCGCTTGATCCTATCTATGCCCGCAAGCTCGGCGTCGACCTGCATGACCTTCTGATCTCCCAGCCCGATACCGGCGAGCAGGCGCTTGAAATCGCCGATACGCTGGTGCGCTCCGGCGCGCTCGACGTCATCGTGATCGACTCGGTTGCAGCCCTCACCCCGCGCGCGGAAATCGAGGGCGAGATGGGCGACAGCCTCCCCGGCCTGCAGGCGCGGCTGATGAGCCAGGCGCTGCGCAAGCTCACCGGCTCGATCTCCCGCTCCAACTGCATGGTCGTCTTCATCAACCAGATCCGCATGAAGATCGGCGTGATGTTCGGCTCGCCCGAAACCACCACCGGCGGCAACGCACTGAAATTCTATGCCTCCGTCCGCCTCGACATCCGCCGGATCGGCGCGGTCAAGGATCGCGACGAGGTCGTCGGCAACCAGACCCGCGTGAAGGTGGTGAAGAACAAGATGGCGCCGCCCTTCAAGCAGGTCGAGTTCGACATCATGTATGGCGAGGGCGTGTCCAAGACCGGCGAACTTGTCGACCTCGGCGTAAAGGCCGGCATTGTCGAGAAGTCCGGCTCCTGGTTCTCCTATAACAGCGAGCGTCTCGGCCAGGGGCGTGAGAATGCCAAGCAGTTCCTGAAGGACAACCCGGCGACCGCCAACGAGATCGAGCTTGCGCTTCGCCAGAATGCCGGCCTGCTTTCCGAAGGTCTTCTCGATACGGGTGAAGACGATGGTGCTGCCACCGGGACCGACGACGAATAAGCTTCGTCGCACTTTGTGAATTTGATTAAACAGCGGCTTTATCGGGCCGCTGTTTTCTCTTGTCTGGACAGTATCTTCGGCTGTCGTTAAAAGCCGGGAAACGGACACACCAGAATTCAAAGGGACGTGCGCAGCATGAATGGCGTGAATGAAATCCGGTCGACCTTCCTCGACTACTTCCGGCAGAACGGTCATGAGGTCGTCGCGTCCAGTCCGCTGGTGCCGCATAACGACCCGACGCTGATGTTCACCAATGCCGGCATGGTGCCGTTCAAGAACGTCTTTACCGGTCTGGAATCGCGGCCCTATTCCACCGCGACCACCGCGCAGAAATGCGTGCGCGCCGGCGGCAAGCACAACGACCTCGACAATGTCGGCTATACCGCGCGCCACCATACCTTCTTCGAGATGATGGGCAATTTCTCCTTCGGGGATTACTTCAAGGAACGCGCGATCTCGCTCGCCTGGAACCTGATCACCAAGGAATTCGCACTTCCAAAGGACAAGCTGCTGGTCACCGTTTACCACGAGGACGACGAGGCCTTTGACCTCTGGAAGAAGATCGCCGGTCTTCCCGAGGAGCGGATCATCCGGATCGCGACGTCGGACAATTTCTGGTCGATGGGCGATACCGGCCCCTGCGGCCCCTGCTCCGAAATCTTCTTTGACCATGGTGACCATATCTGGGGCGGCCCGCCCGGTTCACCGGAAGAGGATGGCGACCGGTTCATCGAGATCTGGAACCTGGTGTTCATGCAATATGAGCAGATTTCCGCCGACCGCCGCGAGAACCTGCCGCGCCCCTCGATCGACACCGGCATGGGTCTTGAGCGGGTCGCGGCCGTGTTGCAGGGCAAGCACGACAATTACGACATCGACCTGTTCCGCAACCTGATCGCCGCGTCTGTTGACCTGACCGGGGTGAAGGCCGAGGGCGAGCACCGCGCCAGCCACCGCGTCATCGCCGATCACCTGCGCTCTTCCGCCTTCCTGATCGCCGACGGCGTCCTGCCGTCGAATGAAGGCCGTGGCTATGTGCTGCGCAGGATCATGCGCCGCGCCATGCGCCACGCCGAACTGCTCGGCGCGCGCGAGCCGGTGCTCTACAAGCTTATTCCGGTCCTGGTCGGCGAGATGGGCCGCGCCTATCCCGAACTCCATCGCGCCGAGGCGCTGATTTCCGAGACTCTGAAGCTGGAGGAGTCCCGCTTCCGCAAGACTCTCGACCGCGGTCTGACGCTGCTTGACGAGGCGAGCCGCGAGCTGAAGAAGGGCGACAGCCTGGACGGCGAAACCGCCTTCAAGCTCTACGACACCTATGGCTTCCCGCTCGACCTCACCCAGGATGCCCTGCGCGCCCGCGGTATTCATGTCGACCTTTCCGGCTTTCAAGATGCCATGCACCGCCAGCGCGCCGAAGCCCGCGCCCATTGGCAGGGCTCCGGCGACAAGGCGACCGAGACGATCTGGTTCGAGCTTGGCGAAAAGCACGAGGCGACCGAGTTTCTCGGCTACGACACCGAAAAGGCCGAGGGCATCACCCTGGCGCTCGTCAAGGATGGCGCTTCGGTGGAAGCCGCACGAGAGGGCGATACCGTCGCCCTCGTCGTCAACCAGACGCCGTTCTATGGCGAATCCGGCGGCCAGATGGGCGATACCGGCACGATCCGGACCGACAAGGCGGTTCTGCGCGTGACCGACACGCAGAAGAAGGGGCGCGGCCTGTTCGTTCACCATGCCACCGTCGAGAAGGGCGAGATTGCGCGCGGCGAGCCGGTTTCGCTCGAAGTCGATCATGCCCGCCGCTCCCGGCTTCGCGCCAACCACTCGGCCACCCACCTCATCCATGAGGCGCTGCGCGAGCGGCTCGGCAATCACGTCGCCCAGAAGGGTTCGCTGGTCGCGCCCGAGCGGCTGCGCTTCGATATTTCACACCCCAAACCCCTTAGTGCTGAGGAACTCGCCGAAGTCGAGGACATGGCCAACGAGATCGTGCTGCAGAACGCCCCGGTCTCCACGCGGCTGATGAGCGTCGACGACGCAATCGCCGAAGG
>NZ_DEPM01000074.1:9620-28691 GCF_002358775.1 Martelella sp. UBA3392 | reverse complement strand
CGTCGGGCGAGAAGGCCGGCAAGACCTATTCGCTGGAACTGTGCGGCGGTACCCATGTGCGCGCCACCGGCGATATCGGCCTGATCCGGATCGTCGGCGAGAGCGCGGTCGGCGCCGGCGTGCGGCGCATCGAGGCGCTGACCGGCGTCGATGCGCGCCGTTATCTCACCAACCAGGATGAAAAGCTGAAGGCACTGGCGGCCAGCCTGAAGGTCCAACCCGACGATGTCGGCAATCGCGTGGAAACGCTGCTGGACGAACGCCGCCGGCTGGAGCGCGAACTGACGGAGGCGCGCAAGCAGCTTGCGCTCGGCGGTGCGGGATCGGCCGATGAAGCTGAAAAGATCGGCGATATCAACCTGATCGCCAAGGTGCTCTCGGGCGTGGCGGCGAAAGACCTGAAGGGCATGGCCGACACAGCCAAGACCAACCGCGATCATACGGCCGTCGCCTTCATCGCCGTGGCGGAAGACGGCAAGGCGAGCATCGTCGTGTCGCTGACCGAAGATCTGACGCAGAAATTTTCCGCGGTCGATCTGGTGCGCGCGGCCTCTGAAGCCGTCGGCGGCAAGGGCGGCGGCGGACGTCCGGACATGGCCCAGGCCGGCGGCCCCGATGGCGCGAACGCCGAAGCCGCGATCAATGCCGTGCGGGCAGCGCTCGCCGGCTGAGGCCGACGAGCGAACTCTTCCGTTCAGAAGAATGTATTGACCGGCGGCCGATCCCCGCTTGAGTGGCAACCCCAGGCGGCCGGATCAGGCCGCTTTTTCATCCAGCGCAACGGCATCGAACGCGCGCGCGATCACCTCCGGCCCCGCGCCCGGCTTGGTCGCCTCGGTCGAAAGAATCTGGCGATAACGCCGCGCGCCGGCATAGCCGTTCATCAGGCCGACCATATGGCGCGTGATCTGCGAGAGCCGGGCGCCTGCGGCAAGTTCGCCATCCGCATAGACCATCATTTTATCGCGCAGCGCTTCCCAGTCCAGAGCCCGCCGCGGTTCACCGAACAATCGATAATCGACATCAGCCAGAAGCGCGGGCGTCTGGTAGGCCGCGCGCCCGATCATCACGCCATCGACTTTTTCAAGGTGGGCTTCCGCCGCGTCCAAGGTCAGGATGCCGCCATTGATGCCGATGAAAAAATCCGGATGGCGCGCCTTCATGGCATAGACCAGCGGATAGTCGAGTGGCGGGACCGAACGGTTTTCCTTGGGGCTCAATCCCTGCAGCCACGCCTTGCGGGCGTGTATCCACAGCGCGTCGGCCCCGGCGCCCGCCATCCGGTCGACAAAATCCGGAAGCACCGCATCGGGATCCTGATCATCCACGCCGATCCGGCATTTGACGGTGACCGGCACCGAAACAGCAGCCTTCATGGCCGAAACCGCTCGTTCCACAACCTCGGGCGTGCGCATCAGGCAGGCGCCGAACGTGCCCGACTGGACGCGGTCCGACGGGCAGCCGACATTGAGATTGATCTCGTCATATCCGAAATCGCTACCGATCGATGCGGCCTCCGCAAGCTTCAACGGATCGGACCCGCCAAGCTGCAGCACCACGGGATGCTCGACCGAGGCAAAGCCCAGCAACCTGTCGCGATCACCATGCAGCACCGCATCGGCCACGATCATCTCCGTATACACCTGCCCGCGCGTCATCATCTGCCGATGAAAAAACCGGCAATGCCGATCCGTCCAGTCGATCATCGGCGCAATGGCGAAGCGGGATGCCGCCGGAAGTTCTCGTTTTTCAGTTTTTTCAGACAATTCCAAAAACCTTATATCCGTCTCTTTTCCGCTCATTCGGTGCCAAATACGTCGATCTCGACACTGGTCTGGCTACAAAGTGCCAAATAAAGCTCCGTGTACCAAGTCAGGAGATCACCATGGGCTCGATCAGACGCTCAAACGAAATTATGGCAGCAGCAGCTAGCTTGCTCGCGTGCGCGTGATGCGAGATGGAACGTCCTATCATGAGACCAGGTCTTTTGACAGACGCCCTGCCGCAACCGCCTGGATAAGGAAGCGCGAGAAAGAGCTGGCCAGACCTGACGCGCTGGAGGCGTTAAATGCGCAAGACCTGTCCAAAACCATCGAGCGCTACACCGAAGAAGCGGTCAAAGAAATCGGACGCACGAAGGCACGAGTCCTGAAGACGGCCTATCCGATCGCCGACATGCCCTGCTCCGCCATCAGGTCAAAGAACACCGTCGCGTTCCTTCCGTCCCTTCCCGGGCATCAGTCTCTACCCGGGCAACGGCAAACCATCGGGAATTACGCAAGCCACCTCGCCTCCATATTTGCCATCGCGCATTGCCGGCTTGACGACGGGGAAATGGGAGACGCCATCACGGTGGCGCGCCGCATGGGGATCATATCCCGCTCAGCTCAGCGGCACCGCAGACCCATCCTCGAAGAACGATTATTGACGCATTTCATCGATCGGCGCCGAAGACCACCTCAGGCCATGCCAATGCACAAGGTGATCGTTTTCGCTCTCTTCTCGACCCGCCGACAGGCAGAGATCACCCGCCTCACCTGGGATGACTTCCAGAAGCAACACAAACGCATCCTGGTTCGTGACATGAAGCACCCGGGTGAGTAGCTAGGCAACAATACATGGGTCGACCTGCCCGACAAAGCCATCCGTATCATCGACAGCATGCCCAAGCGCAAATCGGAGATATTCCCCTACTCCCCGGATGCAATCACAGCGAACTTCACGCGGGCTTGCAAGCACCTCGGAATTGAAGACTTGCACTTCCACGATCTGCGCCATGACGGCATCTCGCGCCTGTTCGAGATGGGCTGGAACATCCCGCATGTCGCAGCGGTCAGCGGACACAGGTCCTGGGTGAGCCTTAAACGTTATACCCACATCCGTGAGACCGGCGACAAATATGCCACTTGGGCAGGCTTGCAACTCACGAGCGGAAACGACTGAACGCAACGGGCGATGCCCGCCTGTCCTCCATCAAGGTAAATGCCATCGACCTCAGCCTGATGCCGGCAACGGGACTGGCCCGATCCCAACCGGCTCCGCTGAGGTGGCTCTACGGGCCAATGCCGCCAGGTAAGGGTTCAGGCTCAGCCTGTACCGAACTGAAAGCGTTTCGGCGAGGTGCCGGTCACGCGTTTGAAGGCGTTGCTGAACGCACTGACGGACGTATAGCCAAGCGTCTCTGCGATTTTTGATACCGGCATTGATCCGTCCTCGAGCGCGCGCACGGCGAGGCGCATGCGCCAGTCGGTCAGATACGTCAGCGGCGGCACGCCGCAAACCGCCTTGAAGCGCGCCGCCAGCACCGAGCGCGACATGCCGGCAGCCTTCGCTAGGTCGCCGAGATGCCAGTTCCTGGCAGGGTCGGAATGCATCAGCGCGATGACGCGCGCTATGCGTGGATCTCCCAATCCGCGTAGCCAGCCGATATTCGCGCGCCCGCCCGATTCCAGATGGGTGCGAAGCACCCGGACAAACAGCAATTGGGCAAGCGATGCGGTTGAAAGACCTGCGCCGGCCTGCTTGTTTTGCACCTCGGCCACCACTTCCCTCGCGAGCCATTGCAGCCCGGCCGCCTGTTCGGCGTTCCCGGCAACGTGAATGACCGGCGGCAATTCATCGAGCAGCAACTCGCGTCGCGTTTCATCGAGCTCGACATGTCCGCCAAGGTAAAGAACGTCTGTTCCATCGCCCAGGCTGACCATGCTGTCCGGCGCGTCCCGGAAGACCTCCCGGGCGTCCAGCGGCGCGACATCGAGATCGCTCAACAGGTCGAAAGCGCGGTCGCCCTTGACGAAGAAGACGTCGCCCGCCTGTAACGCCCGCGGCGCGGCAAGCCCATCGACCCGCATCCAGCATGCGCCGGCGGCGACGACGCCGAACTTGATGGCGTTAGGACGGGGAAAGCGAATGCCCCAGTCTCCGCCCGCCGTGAAACCGCCCGCCACCTCGCAGCGCGCGCCAACGAAAGCAAGAATCTCGGAAAGAGGATCATCGAACATGTTCAGGACTATCGCGAAACTTATCGGGATTGACAAGCATTTAAAGTCTTAAAACCAGGCATTACCCTCTCTGAAATCACTGCCACCGGAATCGGAGAACTCAGATGCTGACCACACGAAAACTGGGCGCCGCCGGGCTGGAGGTCTCCAGCATCGGCTTTGGCTGCATGGGCCTCAATGCGGTCTATGGCGGCAACCGGGACAGAAGCGAGATGATTGCGCTGCTGCGGACGGCGGTGGAGATGGGAGTAACCCTGTTCGATACCGCCCAGGTTTACGGTCCGAGGATCAATGAAGAGCTTGTCGGCGAGGCGCTACAGCCCCTGCGCGAAGATGTGTTCATCGCCACGAAATTCGGCTTCGCGCTTGATCCTGACGGAGGCCCGGCGCCGATCGGCCTTGACAGCAGGCCGGAGACGATCAAGGCGACCGCGGAACAGTCGCTGCAACGCCTGAGGTCCGATCACATCGACCTCTATTACCAGCACCGGGTCGACCCTGATGTGCCGATCGAAGAGGTTGCCGGCGCCGTGGCCGAACTGATCGCCGAAGGCAAGGTCCGCCATTTCGGCCTGTCCGAAGCCGGTGCGGAAACGATCCGAAAAGCGCATGCGGTTTGTCCCGTCACAGCACTTCAGTCGGAATATTCACTCTGGGCGCGCGAGCCCGAGACCGAGATATTTCCGCTGCTTGAGGAACTCGGCATCGGCTTCGTGGCCTACAGCCCGCTTGGCCGGGGATTCCTGACCGGCAATATCTCAGCCGACACATCTTTCGACGCCGGTGATTTCCGCACTTTCCTGCCGCGCTTCCAGAAGGATGCGATGGCGCGCAACATGGCCGCCGTCGAGCGTCTGAAGGCGTTGGCCGCCGCGAAGGGCATTACGCCGGCACAGCTCGCCATCGCCTGGGTGATGGCGCAAAAGCCTTGGATCGTACCGATTCCCGGCACCACGAAGAAATCGCGCCTTGAGGAAAATCTCGGGGCCGCGACGGTGAATCTGTCCGCGGCGGAACTGGCCGCGATCGATGATGCGATGTCTTCGATCGAGATCGACGGCGAACGTTACTTCGAAAGTGAAATGCAGAGCCTCAACCGCTGAACAGGCGGCCTCTATCTCAGGAGAAACAGCAAATGACCATGACACGACGACAACTCGTCGCCTCGACCATCGGCGGCGGCACAGCGGCCGGACTGGCGTCCACCGCGGGTCGATCACTGGCGCAAACGGCGTCGCCCGCTGCCGGCATGTCTCTCGACGGCCTTTATTCCACCGCGACGGCGAGCACCGGGCTGACCGGAGAAGCCGCCGACCGGGTCGCGATCCGCAAGCTGATCGACGCCTGGGGCCATTTCGCCGACCGGCGACTGGCGGATGAGCAGGCGGCGTTGATGGCGGAGGACGGGAATATCCTGATCTATGATCGCGAACCCGAAGGACAGGATCCCGTCGACGTGCGCCGCGGGCGAGAGGCCGTTCGCAATTCCGTGGGCCCCTTTCTCGCCCAGTACGCGCATACCACGCATTTCATCGGGCAATCGGCGATATCGGTTTCCGGCGACGAAGCCTTCGGTGAGACATATTGCCTGGCGCATCACATCTATGACGAGGACGGCCAGAGGATGCTGAAAGTGCTGTCGATCCGTTATTACGACAGTTTCCGGCGCACCGATGGCGTCTGGTTGTTCGCCGAGCGCCAGCTGATCATCGACTGGAGCGACACGCGGCCGTCGCAGCCCTAGCGCGTGTTGATGAGCCGATTGTATTTGCGAACGGGAGCGCTACTGCTCTTGCGGCGCGCGTTCCTTTTCACGTTCAGCGAGGGCGTGGTGGCGCGAAAGCTTTTCTTCGATGAAGGCTTCCATGTGCCGCAATTCCACGATCCGGCCCTTAACGACGGCAAGCCGTTCCTCCAGGAAAGTGACGGTTTCCGCCTCGGTAAAGTCCCGCGTGTCATGGACGTCGAGGAGCGGGCCGATTTCCTTCAGCGCCAGGCCGAGCTGTTGCGCCTGCCGCGCGCGCGATCCGGTCGAGATTGGCAGGATCGTAGTCGCGATAGACACGGCTGCCGGCCTGTCGCGGCAGCGACCGCACAATGCCCATTTCCTCGTAGTGGCGGATACCGTCTTTTGAAAGACCCGAGAGCCTGGCCAGGTCTCCGATAAGCATTTTGCGGCATACCTCTTGACTGTGGGGTTTCCCGATAGCCTACATGAGGCGTCATCGCAATTCCAGACCGAGAAAGGCTGATGACATGAACGCTACGAAAACCGAACGGGTCGCGCTGATCACCGGGGCCTCCTCCGGCATGGGCAAGGACTTCGCCCTGCGACTTCTCGAAGAAGGATACGTCGTCTATGGCGCGGCGCGACGTACCGAACGCATGCAGGACATCGCCGACAAGGGCGGGGTCGCTCTTGCCATGGACATGGCCGACGAGGCCACGATCAAGGCCGGCATCGACACGATCATCTCGGCGCACGGCCGCATCGACGTGTTGGTCAATTGCGCGGGCTACGGTCAATACGGCGCGCTTGAAGACGTGCCGATGGATCTGGCGCGTCGCCAATTCGAGGTCAATCTCTTCGGCCTTGCCCGCCTGACCCAGCTCTGCCTCCCGCACATGCGCGCGCGGAAAGACGGGCGGATCGTCAATATTTCTTCCATCGGCGGCAAGATCTCCACGCCGCTGGGAGGCTGGTATCATGCATCCAAATTCGCGCTCGAAGCCTATAGCGACGTGCTGCGCAACGAAACCCGACAGTTCGGCATCAAGGTGGTGTTGATCGAGCCGGGTGGGGTCGCCTCCGAATGGAGCGGGATCGCGGCTGAGGAGGCCGCGCGCCATTCCGGCAAGGGGCCCTATGCCGGTCTGGTCACAGCCTTTGCCAAGGCGCAGGCGGCGCTCGGCAAGCAGCCGGGACCAGAGGTGATCACCGATCTGCTGATCCGGTCCCTGAACTCCCGAAACCCGAGACCGCGCTATGTCGGCGGGCAGATGGCAAAGCCGATCCTGTTCCTGCGCCGCTGGCTACCGGACCGGATGTTCGATCGGGCGATCATGGCCTCTTTCAAATAGGCACCTGCTCCAACATTCCGCTTCCACGACGACAACTCTCCTTCAGGTCGCGGCGGCCAGCACCAGCATTGGATCGGCAGCTTCAACCGCCTTTTCAAAGAGGTTGCGGAGAAAGTCAAAGGGGGTGTCGGTTTTAGCGCGCATCAGGTGACCCAATGCTCGCGTTTGCCCAAAGCGATATGGATCGACTTCGGTTCGGTGTATTCTTCAACGCCGTAGACGCCGGTTTCTCTGCCGGTTCCAGATTGCTTGAAACCGCCGATTGGCAATTCAGGCCCACCAGCGATGGTGGTATTCATCCAAGTCCGCCCCGCTTCGACCCGCCGCATCGTTCGCACCGCTTTGTCCAGATGCTTGCAGCCAGACCAAAGTCGTTGTCGTTTGCAGTTTCGATCGCTTCGTAACCACAAAAAACTGAACCATATCAATGACTAACGCCTTCACCCGTACAATTAAATACGCTTTGAGAGTCTGTCCAAGAACTCACGTTGCTTGTCGATTTGTGTCATCAGGTTGAAATGCATTGTGGTGAGAATGCCGAGAATCAAGACAGAGGCACGGCATTTGCAACGACGACACGTCCAACGAGTTCGTTCTTGAACAGACTCTGAGGACCGCGAAGCAGCTGGGATCGGCTTCTCAGGGCGACGTCGTCCGTCTTTGACGGCAATATCCAGATAGTCGATTCGTCCTGTGTCCGCGTGCATCAATATGGTGCCACCGGAAAAAGGAACGCCAATCGAAGCCTGGGGTGTGCCAAGGGGGACCTGACAACGAAGAATCACACCCTCGTCGATCCGGCGATTGATCTGACCGATCTCGTGCACCAGAGCATCCATTTGCCGTTTTCAGCTCCGACGGGCGACCCTGCTATGCTCCGGCACATCGCCGATCTCAGCCATCTTGGCATCCAGCTTTTCCAGCATGTCCCGGAAAATGCCCCCATATTCCGGGTCGCCGGCGCGATTGTGCAATTCAAAGGGATCCGCACCACAGTCGAACAGTTCCCATTCGGGCGGGTCATCGCCCGATGTAGCCCCGATCTGGTCGAGCGGCTCGTTGTACCAGTAGATCAGTTTGTAGCGTTCGGTGCGTATGCCGTAATGGGCAAACGCGTTGTGGATGACATCCTTGTGCATCCAGTAGCGATGATAGGCGACATCCTGCCACTCTTCGCCCGCCTGGCCTTCGAAAACCGGCCGCATGCTCGTCCCTTGCATGTAGGAGGGGACCGGCACACCGGCATAATCGAGAAAGGTCGGCGCGAAATCGACATTCATGGCGATCTTCCCGGAAATTCCGCCCGGTTCGATCCCGTCGGGATAACGCACCAGAAACGGCATCTGCAGCGATTCCTCGTACATGAAGCGCTTGTCGAACCAGCCGTGCTCACCCAGGAAAAAGCCCTGATCGGAGGTGTAGATCACGATCGTGTTGTCCGCCAGTCCCGCCTCGTCGAGATAATCGAGGAGACGGCCGACATTGTCGTCGATCGACTGCACCGTTCTCAGATAGCGCTTCATGTAGCGCTGATACTTGAATTCGGCGAGTTTTTGCGGGTCGGTAAAGGTGAAGTTTTCGCCGGTCTTCACATCGATCAGCGTCAGGCTTTCCCCCTCCTTCAGTTCGGGCACCTTGCGCATGTGCACATTCGGATGCTCGAACAGCAACGCGCCGACCTCGGAGCCGCCTTCGGGCTGCACCAGACCGAGATCCTCATAGGTCATGTCCGAGCGCACCCGCATCTTCGCCTCCTTCGCAGCCGCCGCGCGGTTGGCGTAATCATCGGTGAAGCTGTCGGGCAGCGGCAGGTCCGCCTCAAACATGTTCTCGTGCTTGTGATCGCAGACGAAGTGCCGGTGCGGCGCCTTGTGGTGGCACATCAGGAAAAACGGCCGTTCCTTGTCGCGGGCCTTAATGAAATCGATGCTCATGTCGGTGGTAATGTCGGTGACGTAACCCGGATGCACCTTCGGGCCATCGCGATCGATGAACACCGGATCGTAATAGACGCCCTGCCCCGGTATCACCGCCCATTGATCGAAACCGGTCGGCTCGTGCGCCTTTCCCTCACCGAGATGCCACTTGCCAAAGATCGCCGTCTGGTAACCGGACTGTTGCAGGTGTCTGGCGACGTTCGGCAACCGGTTGTCGATATGGGTATCGAGCGTCGTCACCAGGTTCACGTGATTATAGGTGCCGGTCATGATCGCTGCGCGGCTTGGCGTGCAGATCGAATTGGTGACATAGCAGCGGTCGAGCCGCATGCCCTCGTTCGCCAGCCGGTCGAGATTGGGCGTGTTGTTAAGCCCGCCACCATAGGCCGAGATCGCGCGGGCGGCATGGTCGTCGGACATGATGAAGATGATGTTGGGTCGCATGGATCTGCCCCTTTATGTCAGTTCTGGTCCGCGGCAAGCGAGATGCCGGCAAGCGACCGTCCCTCGCTGTCGAAGAAATGGGTGCGTCCCGACAGTACGACACCGGCTGCGACGCCCGTCGGCGTGTTGGTGCCGCCGGGCACCCGCACCACCAGTTCCTGGCCCCATTCGGTGGCGACATAAACGAACTCGCTGTCGCCGAGACGTTCCACCACGCTGACCGTGCCGGTGAAATGACCGCTGTCCGGCTCCGTGAGCGTCATCTGGTCGGCCCGTAGCCCCAAAACAGCAGTTCGCGCCGCATCCTCACCTGAAAGCGTGACGGCGCTTTTGTCCCTGAAACGGAATGTCAGGTTTTCGCCGCCTTCGAGATCGAGAAAGTTCATCTTCGGCGATCCGATGAAACCGGCGACGAAAAGATTTGCCGGGTTCTCGTAAAGCTCCATCGGCGCGCCAATCTGTTCGACCCGACCCTTTCGCAAAACCACGATCTTGTCCGCCAGCGTCATGGCCTCGACCTGGTCGTGGGTCACATAGATCATCGTGGATCCGAGCCGTTCATGCAGTTCCAGCAACTCGATCCGCATCTGGCCGCGCAGCGCCGCGTCGAGATTGGAGAGCGGTTCATCGAAGAGAAAGACCTCGGGATTGCGCACGATCGCGCGTCCAATCGCAACGCGCTGGCGCTGACCGCCGGAAAGCTGGGCGGGCTTGCGCTGCAAGAGATCGTTGAGCTGGAGGGTTTCTGCCGCTCGGGCGACGCGGCGATCAATCTCATCCTTAGGCGTATGGGCAAGGCGCAGGCCGAAGCTGATATTCTTTTCAACCGTCATGTGCGGGTAAAGCGCATAGGACTGGAACACCATAGCAATGCCCCGGTCGGCGGGCTGTTCGCGGCTGACATCGCGTCCGCCGATCAGGACCTTGCCGGACGTCTGGTTTTCAAGACCGGCAATAATGCGCAGCAATGTCGACTTGCCGCAGCCCGATGGCCCGACGAGGACGGTGAACGAGCCTTTCGGTATGGTGAGCGAGAGGTCGGGGATGACATCCACCGATCCGAACTGCTTCGAGAGATTTTCAATCTGGACTTCGGACATCGCTACTCCTCCCGGGCCGTGGCCCACGCCGCGCAATCAATAATCGGCCACACGTGCGGGCCCTGCCCCTGTCACCATCATCATTGCGGAAAAATGCTTGTGAATGAGCTCATCGCGGACCTTCCGGAATTCCGGCTGGTGCCACAGGTCGTCGAGCTCCTGCGGATCGTTGTCGAGGTCGTAGAGTTCGCCCTCGCCTGCGTCATGGTAGACCGCGATCTTGTATCGCCCGTCGCAATACATCGTGCCGCGCGAGCCGACCCGGTCGGCAACATTGATGGCATCGAAATATTCGCACAGCACATAGGGCTTGTGATGCGCCGGATCCGCCTGTCCGGTCAGGAGCCCGACGAGGGAACGCCCCTGGTTCTGGTCCGGAAGGGCGAGGCCCGCGGCCTCTAGCAGGGTGGCCGGCAGATCGACCAGTTCCACCAGTGCTTCGGAAACCGTGCCCTTGAGGAACGCGCCGGGCCAGGAGATCACCAGCGGAACCCGCACCAGCCCGTCATAGAAGCGGCAACCCTTGTAGAGCAGGCCGTGGTCGCCCAGCATCTCGCCATGGTCGCTCATGAAGATCACCAACGTATCGCGGGTCTGGCCGGTCTCGGCGAGCGTTGCCATCAACGCCCCGACCATGTCGTCGATCTGCGCGATCATGGCGAAATAGGCGGCCCGCAACGCCGGCACATCATATTCCGTCGGCGGCCTGTCGTGCGTTCCGCCCTTGCTTTCGCCCGTCGGACGCACCCGCGGATCCACCGCGCTTCCGGCCTGCTGGTCGACGCCCGCAAACCGCGGATATTTTTCGAGGTCGCTTTCGGCAAAGGCCGGCGCCGGCATGTCTTCCGGCCTGAACCGGTCGAGATAGGACCTGGGAGGATCGAAGGGCGGATGCGGATCGAAGACATTGATCGAAAGCAGCCACGGCTCATCGGCGTGGCGACGGATGAAGCTGTCGGCGCGTTCGCGCGCCCAGCTTACCTGATGATGTTCGGCCGGCAGCGGCGATGTCACCAGCCCGGACTGCCTTGCGAATTCCGCCTTGGCATCCACGCCGCGTTCGGCAAGCCAGTTCTGATAGTCGTGGCCGCTGTCCCAGTCGGGCGCGGCATGCTGGCTCCAGTAGAACTCGTCATAGCCATCATCCGGCCGTTCCTCGATGCGCGCCTCGGCGGCGGAGAGGTGAAGCTTGCCGATCAGGCCCGTCGCATAGCCTGCCTGCTTGAACAGCTTGGGAACCAGGGTCAGGTGTCCGGGAAACCCCTCATTGCCGTTGCGCTGGACCTGGTGGGCGACCGGATACATCCCGGTCAGAAAGGTCGCGCGGCTCGGCGTGCAGATCGGGCTTTGCGTATAGGCCCGGGTAAACACCGTGCCGTCCGCCGCCAGCGCATCGATATGCGGGGTGCGCGCGCCCTGAAATCCGAGACAGGACAGCGTGTCCCATCTCTGCTGATCGGTGCATATCCAGAGAATGTTTGGCTTGGTCATTTCGATCTTCGGGTCAAACGCCAGCGGCGACGCGCCGCTGGCGACGTTTTATTCAACACGCCTGACGGCGTGCCATGTCACTTGAGGTAGCCGGCGCGTTTGAACAGCTTCTCGATATCGGCCTGCGCGTCGTCCAGCGCCTCCTGAGGCGTCTTGCTGCCGATCACGGCTTCCTGCAGGGCTTGCCCGACCCGGTCGCCCATTTCGCGGAATTCGGGGATGGGCAGCCGGTAATTGGGATAGCTGACGTCAAGCGTGTCCTGATACGCCTTGGTGAAGGAGCCGTAGCCGAAGTCGAAGCCCTTGGCCTTCTGGAATTCGGGATCATCCCAGATCGAGGTGCGGGTGACGGCGAGGAAGCTTCCCACTTCGGTCACCTTCTTCATGGTCTCCGCGCTGGTCGCCCAGAGCAGGAAGGCGGCCGCGGCATCCTTGTTGCGCGAAGCGGCATTGATGCTCCAGCCCTGCGAGGTATAGGGCGCGAAGGTGCCCGCCGGCCCGCCCGGCGGCACGGCGAAGCCCAGCTTGCCGTTGACCTTCGAAATCGCGGGATCGACGATGCGGCCGGCAAGCGGCGCGCCTTCGATCGCCATGGCGACCTTGGCCTGCTGCAGCGCGATGACGACATCGTCATAGCCGGCGGAGACCGAGCCGGTCACGCCGTATTCGGTCACAAGCGTCTTGTAGATCTCAAGCGCCTTCACCGCGGCAGGCGAATTGACGGTCGGGGTCATGTCACTTGGATAATCGGCCACCCAGTTGCCGCCCTCGCCGAGCATGATCTGGGTCCAGTACCAGATATTCTCGCTGGTACCGGGCTTGCCGCGCATGGCGGTGCAGGCCATCTCGGAGGTTTGCAGCTTGGCGCACATGTCGAGCATTTCCGAGAAGGTCTTCGGCGGCGCGTCATAGCCGGCGTCCTGCAGCACGGGACCCTGGTAGTACATGATCTGGGTCGCCGCGAAATACGGAATGCCGTAGAGCTTTCCGTCGTAGGAATGGCCGTCGATCGTGGTCTTGATGAAATCGCCGATGTCGAATCCGGCATCGGCCGCGACATAGTCGTCGAGCGGCGCGATCCGTCCGCCGACCGCCCAGCGCGGAATGTCGGAGGCCTCCAGGAATACGAGATCATAGGTCGGAGACTGGGTCGAGAGCTCGACCGCGATCTTCTGCACGGCCTGCCCGAAAGCATAGGTATCGACCTGCACATTGGCGCCGGTCTGCTCCTCGAAGGTCTGCTTCAACTGGCCGATCGCGTCTTCCCAGGGCTGTTTGGTCGTCAACACCCGAATGTCGACGCCCTCGAACGACTTGTCCGCGGCGGACGCGGCCGAAGGCAGGGCGACGGAAAGCGCCAGTGCGGCTGCCGTCAGGATCTGGTTCATGGGTCTTCCTCCTCTTTTGCAGGGCCTGTTCAGCCCTTCACCCCGCCAGCGGCACTGCGGACGAGATATTTCCTGATAAACATTGCGAAGACGGCCACGGGCAGGAGGATGATCACGCCGGCGGCGCTGACCTTTCCCCATTCGGTGCCCTCATAGGCCATGTAGTTAAGGATCGCGATCGGCGCGGTCTTGGCCTCGAACCTGGTCAGGGTCAGCGCGAACAGGAACTCGTTCCAGGCGAAGATGAAGACCAGGATCGCGGTCGAGACGATGCCGGGGGCTGCAATCGGCACGGCGACGCGGGTCAGGATCTGCATGCGCGTGGCGCCATCGATCCGAGCCGCCTCCTCGATGGCAAGCGGAACCGACTGAAAGAACGGGATCAGCACCCAGATCGCGAGCGGAACCGAAAAGATCGTGTTGATGATGATCAGCCCGGTCCTGGTATCCATCAGACCGGTGCGCTGATAGACGAGGAAATAGGGGATGACGAAAATCATGCCGGGCGCCGCGCGCACCAGCAGGATGATCGATACCAGCGCAGGCCGGGCGTTCGACTGCAGCCGCGCCAGGCTGTAGGACGCGGGGATGGCCAGCGCCATGGAGATGATCGCCGTGCCGGACGATACGATGACCGAATTCAGGAAGGCGCGGGTAAACTGCGAATCCGAAAGCACCTGGCGATAATTGTCCAATGTGAAATCAGCGATCAGAACGGGCGGGTCGGCGAACATCGCCAGCGCGCCCTTGAAAGAACTCGCCAACATCCAGACCACCGGCGCCAGCAGGAACAGCATGAACAGCGCCGCAATGGCATAGCAGAAAAGCTTTTCACCAGATCGCATGGTCAACGCCCCGCCGTTTTCGAGGCCCGCGCAATTCCGATCAGGAACGGCGCGCAGACGGCCATGAGAATGAGGAAGAAGAACACGATGACCGTGGAGGCGTAGCTGACGCGCAGATATTCGAAGCCGTTGACATAGGCATAATAATTGATCGGCGTCGTCGATGCGGCCGGCCCGCCGCCGGTCAGCACGAAGATGATCGGGAAGATCGCCAGCGCCTCCAGAATGCGGAACACCGTGACCGTGAGCATGACCGGCATGATCGCCGGGATCGACAGGTAGAAATGGCTCTGGAACCACGAAGCGCCATCGACGCGGGCGGCCTCGTATTGTTCGGTATCGATCGTCTCGAGCGCCGAAAGCATCAGCAGGGCGACGAAAGGCGTGCCTACCCAGACGGAGGCAGCGACGATCACGCCGAGCGCGGAGGCTGGCGCGTTCAAAAGATCAAGCCTGAGATCGAGGCCCAGTTGACCGGTGATGAAGGCGAGGCCGCCAGCGCCTGGAACAACGAACAGCTTCCAGATCAGTCCGCTGACCGCCGGCGGTATCACCGCCGGCAATACGAAGGCGACGCGCATCCAGTTGGTTCCGGGAAGACGTTCCTTGAGCACGATCGCGAGCATCAGGCCGATGACGATCTGGAGCACGACCGGAATGATGATCAACTGGAATGTGACGATCACCGAATGGACGAACTGGCTGTCGTCGAAAAGGTCGAGATAGTTTGCGAGACCGACAAAGCCTGACGGCATTGTCGAGGTCAGGTTGATCGAGTAAAGGCTTATAACGACAGTGAATATGATCGGGGCCAGAGCGATGACGACCAGAAAGCCGAAAGTTGGCCCGATGAGCGGCCAGAGCCCTTTGTTTGGCGAATTTTCCAAGTTAGTCCTCCCGTATACGCTTGTTTGAACCACAGATGATGACCGGCTTCAAATACCGATTTTGGATGTGGCATCCACTTTTTCGATAGCCAGAATTGAGGAATGGCAATGGATAGTTTTATACGATTCCTTGCGGTCGCAGACGAAAAGAGCATATCGCGCGCGGCCGCGCGGCTGCACGTCTCGCAGCCCGCCCTGTCGCGCACGATATCGCTGCTTGAAGACCGCTTCGGCACGGATCTGTTCAAGCGCACCGCCGCAGGCGTGGAGCTGACCTCCGCCGGAACCATCCTCTATGAATATGCAAACCGGGCCGCGCGGGCGATCTCGAACGCCGAAAATGCGATCCAGCACGCCGAGGAAAGGGGCAAGCTGATCCTCACGATCGCCGCCGGCGACGGCTGGGCCTATGGCATTCTTCCCGATGTCATCCGGTCGTTCAGCCAGGCCCATCCATCAGTCGCCGTCAGGCTGGAGACCATGGATCTGGAGTCCAGAACCCAAGGGCTGAGAAACGGCAATTTCGATCTGACCTTCGGGGTGCTCTCGCCGGAATATATTGCCACCGGCACGGTCGAATTCCTGCCGCTGCTCGAAGCCCCCTACGATGTCTACTGCCATGTCGACCACCCGCTCGCGCGTTTGTCGCCGGAGCGCGAGCCAAGCCCCGAGGAATTGCTGGCCTATCCATGGATCAACCACAAATTCGAATATGACTATGATACATCGCTGTCGCTGCGCACGGCGCGCAACCACGCCGTGCGCACCAACACGATGCTGAGCGCGATCGAGATCATTCAGGGTTCGCCCTTTCTGATTTCGACGGCAAAATGGTTCCGCCATTTCTTCGAGCGCAACAATATGCACCGCCTCTGCGAGGACGATGAAAGCCCGGTATTCTGCTCCGGCGCCGTCTTCCAGCGCAGCGATGCCCTGCGCCCGATCGACAAGCTTTTTCTCGATGCGGTGATCGAACGCTGCCGGGGCATGGAGGGCAGTATCGATTTGGGTCTGAAGACGAACTTCGCGCGGTGAGTATTTTCAATGGCTTGCTTGCGACTTGAGCGTGACGCTTTCCGGCTCGACATCCGGATCGGGCGCCGTTGCAGCTAAATCGACCGCAAACATCCTGCTGCGGCGGAACCCGAACAAGCACAGCAATTCCCCCCGAAGAGGCAAAGCGTTCGAAAATCAAAAACCGTTGTCCACGCCGTCATCGAGACGAACCACTCACAGCGCATGGTCAGGCGCCCGCCTGGCGTGCGCTTCCGGGCGGCGTGCGGCCAGCGTCGGGTCCGTGGCGGATGGCTGCCGCCGTCCACCCCTGGGTCCGCAACCCGCTCTCGATCCGCCAGTCGAGGATCGCCTGCAGCAGCCGCGCCTTGTCCGCCTGATGTGCCGGATCGTCCCACAGGTTGCGGCACTCGTCCGGGTCGGCGTCAAGGTCGAACAGCTGACCCGGATGTTCGGCGAAATGAACCAGCTTGAAGCGGTCGTCGCGCACCATGGTCATGTAGGCCGTGCCATTCAGGATCCGGTCGCCGGCATGTTCGGCGAAAATATACTGCCGCGGCTCCGTTTCCTCGCCGGCAAGCACCGGCGCCAGCGAGCGCGCTTCCATCCATTCCGGTACCGGCACGCCCGCCAGATCCAGGATCGTCGGCCCGAAATCGAACAGCGAGACGAGGTCGTCCACAACGCGCCCGCCGGAAATCAGCCCCGGCGCCCAGACCAACGCCGGAACGCGAACCGAGTGCTCGTACATGCTCCACTTCTGGCTCAGCCCGTGATCGTTGAGGCTGTCGCCGTGGTCGCTCGTGAAAATCACCACCGTATTGTCGGTCAAACCGCGCTCATCGAGGGTTTCGAGAAAGCGTCCGATCGACGCATCGATCATCGACACATTGGCGGCGTAGTGCCGCCGCTGGCGCATCAGCTGCGCATCGCTGGGGTCCTCCAGATGCACGATCGCGTCGTGATCCACATCAAGATGCGACTGGCGCAGCGCCCGCAACGGCGCGGGCAGCGGCTCGTCGTCGCGGATCGGCCGCGGCGGCTCCGCGTCGTCGTAGAGCGCCAGCGCCTCTGGCGTCGGGTCGTAGGGCGGATGGGGACCGGGAATGCCGATCTGCAGGAAGAACGGTTCTGCCGCTTCGCAGGCATCAAGCCACATGCGCGCCATGTCCGGAACGAAATTGTCTGAATGCAGGTCCGCCGGCAGTTCCCACGCGAAAGCGCCGAGCCGCTCGGCATAGTCCGCCCGGCGGCGATAGGTGACGCGGCTGGGCTTTTCCAGCCCCCGCGCCCAGAACGCCTTGTCCCACTGGTCGAGGTAGAACGGCAACCTCCTGGTCGCCCGGTCCTTGTTCTCGACCACGTGACGCTCGTGAAAGCCGAAGGCATCCTCGAATGGATGCGTATGCATCTTGCCGACGTTCACGCAGCGATAACCGGACGCGCTCAGCATCTGTACCCAGGAGAAAGCCCACGGCTCGTCATTGCGCATCACGCCGTTGGTATGCGGGTAGGTTCCGGAAAAGAGGGAGGCGCGAGACGGCGCGCAACTGGGAGAGGTGCAGTACATACGACTGAACAACACACCCTCGCGGGCCATCCGGTCGAGCACGGGCGTATGCATCCACGATGCGCCGCCGGCCGCGATGGTATCGAACCGCTGCTGGTCGGTGATAACGAAGATGATGTTGGGTCGGTCGGCTTTTGGGGTCGGCTCGGTCATCCTGAAAGCTCCTGATGGGATTGCGTAAATCAGCCTGTGCCGCGCACAAGATGCGTGAAGTCCGTGTCGGCGGGCGGCGGCGGGGCTCTACCCGCAAAGCGGGCGAGCAGCAGAGCGGCGGCTTCGCGCGCGATTTCGCGATCGGGAGGACGCACCGAGCTGAGCGGAACCGGCGTTTCGGCCGCGAAGTCGAAATCGCCGTAGCCGCAGAGCCGCAGGTCGCGTGGCAGGTCCAGCCCGCGGCGGCCGGCCTCGAACAGGGCCCCGAGCGCGACAAGGTCGTTCGAGCACAGGATTGCGTCGGGCGCTTCGGCCCGGTCCATCAGATCGGCGAGCGCGGTGGCGCCGGCGCGGGTTGTGGCGCGCTCTGGGGAAACATGTTCGATCACCGGCACGTCGGCCTCGGCGGCGATTTCCCTGAGGCCGAGCGCGCGGTCGGCCGCCCGCCGGTCGCCCGGCAGCGCAACCACGGCAAGGCCCAGCCGGCGTGCGCCCGCGGCCAGAAAATGTCGCGCCACAGTGCGGCCTACGGCACGGTGGGAGAAGCCGATATTGGCATCGATCGGCCGATCGATCAGTTCGCCCACCTCGACCACCGGCAGTCCGTCGGCGAGAAGCGCTTGCAACGCGGCCCGCGAATGGCAGCGTCCGACCATCACCAGAGCCGCCGGAGACCAGCTCAGAAGCGCGCGCACCAGCGCTTCCTCTCGCTCGGCGTCGTAGTGAGTGGCGGCAATCATCACCTGATAACCGCCGCTCTCGAGCTGAACCATCAGCTCGTCCGTCATGGCTGCAAAGGCGGCAAGCGCAGGCACGATCACGGCGACGGTGCGGCTGCGACCGCGCGCGCGGCTGCCGGCGAGGCCGCTCGCCACGGCGTTGGGAGCGTAGTCCAGCGCCCGAACCGCGGCATCGATCCGTGCGCCGACGTCATCCGAAACAAGGTGACTGCCGCTCAACCGGCGCGACACGGTGCTGGCCGAAACGCCGGCCATTCTCGCCACATCGATCATCCGTGCTTTCATCGCGCCACCTCCGCATACCGTCACGCCGGGTTTGCGCAAGACCCATGAATGCGCTTTCATGAAAGTTGCATAACGCGATATTTAACCGCGAACAAACTATTTTTTTGTGCATGAAAGCGATGTCATGAATAAGCC
>NZ_DEPM01000074.1:0-9241 GCF_002358775.1 Martelella sp. UBA3392 | reverse complement strand
AGGCCGCTAGGTCCCGAAGATCCGGCGCACCATTGAGAGGAAGTCGACGAGCGGCGGCGCGTCCTCCCATTGGATCCAGGCCACCATCATCTCCGCCATCGGCGCGTCGGCATCCGACAGGGGCAGGTACACGATGCCCTCGCGGTGCAACATCGCCGCCGACCGCGGCAACAGCGAATAGCCCAGCCCCAGTTGCACCAGCCCGGTGACCACATAACGCTGATGCACCTCCTGGGTGACCGACGGCTCGCGGCCCAGCCGCTCGAACAGCGGGCGGAACACGCTGCGGATATATTGTGCCTTCGGACCGGGAGCGAGGATCAGCCCCTCGTCGATCACCTGCGAGAGCGAGACCGATGCCTCGCCCGCCAGCGGGTGATCGGCGGCCAGCGCCACGACATAGGGCTCTCGCAGAATCACGCGGGACTTGATCGGGTCGTCGAGATTGATCGGCCGGGTCAGCGCCACATCGATGCTGCGCCGCTGCAGTCCATCAGCCAGTTCGGCCGAGATCATTTCGACCAGTTCGAGTTGAACCTCGGGGGCGTGGCGGCGGTACTCGGACACGATCGCCGGCAGCACATTCACCGACGCCGCCTCGACAAAACCCAGGCGCAGCCGTCCGACCTGTCCCTTCGCGGCGCGGCGCGCCGAGGCAACGGCGCCGTCGTAGTTCTGAACAAGATGCGCGGAGTCGCGGGCGAACATGCGGCCTGCCTCGGTCGGGGTCACCCGCCGTCCGGAGCGTGCGAACAGCAATGCGCCCAGTTCGGTTTCCGCGCGCTGGATCTGCTGCGACAAGCCTGGCTGGCTGATGCCGAGCCGCGCTGCGGCGCGGACGAAATTCAGCTCTTCCGACAGCACGACGATCGCGCGCAATTGCTTCATGTCCATGACGCAGAATTCTCCGTTCTATAAGGGTTGCTTATTTGACTATAGCTATCAATCGTCAAATTCTAGTCTCCAAGAGTGAGGAGACACAGATGACGGCAGGTCAATCGGATTATATCTTGGCGAATGATGACAGCGCGGCACGCAGCGGAGCTGCCAAGTGACGATGCGTCCGAATGTCCTGCTGATCACGGTCGACCAATGGGCTGCCTCGCTTCTGGGGGTGGCCGGCCATCCGGTGATAGAGACGCCGACGCTTGATGCGCTGGCGCGCACCGGCACGCGTTTCACCAATCTCTACAGCGAATGTCCGGTCTGCATTCCCGCGCGCCGCACGCTGATGACGGGCCTTTCCCCCAAAAGCCACGGCGACCGGGTGTTCCAGCCGATGCTGCCGATGCCCGACGCACCGACCCTTGCGCAGTGCTTTCGCGACGGCGGTTATCAGGCCTTCTCCGTCGGCAAGCTCCACATCCACCCGCAACGCGACCGGATCGGGTTCGATGACGCGCTTCTGGCCGAAGAGGGGCGCGCGCAACTGGGCGCCGTGGATGACTACGACATGTTCCTGGCCGACCGCGGTTTCGCCGGCCAGCAATATCTCCACGGCATGTCGAACAATGATTATATCTGGCGTCCATGGCACCTGCCCGAGGACTGCCACGTCACCAACTGGACCGCGCGCGAAATGTGCCGCGTGATCAAGCGTCGGGACCACGGGCGCCCGGCATTCTGGAACATGTCCTTCACGCATCCGCACCCGCCGCTGGTGCCGCTTGAAAGCTATCTCGCACGCTACGCGCCTGCCGATATGCCCGATCCGACGATTGCCGAATGGGCCCGGGACCCCGAAGCCATGCCCTACGCACTGCGCTTCGTCCTGAACTATCTGCCCGAACGCTCGCCGCGCGAACGAAAGGCGCTGATGGCGGCGTTCTTCGCGCTCTGCACCCATATCGATCACCAGATCAGGATCGTCATCGGCACACTCCGCGAGGAGGGCATTCTGGATGACACGGCAATCCTGTTCCTGTCGGACCACGGCGACATGCTGGGCAATGGCGGGCTTTACGGCAAGCGGCTGTTCCTCGAGCCTTCGACCAAGGTGCCGGGTATTTTCGTTGCGCCGAAATCAACCGGGGACACATATCGCGGCAAGGTCTGCGACGGCATCTTTGGCCTGGCCGATGTCATGCCGACCCTGCTCGAAATCGCCGGCCTGCCGGTGCCCGACGGCGTGGACGGCGTGTCCATGCTGGACCTCAAGGGCCGGCCGCATCTTTACGGCGAGTGTCTCGAAGGGCCGAGGGCCAACCGGATGATACGCCGCGGCGACTGGAAGCTGATCTGGTATCCGGCCGGCAATGCCGTGCAGCTGTTTGATCTGGCGAGCGATCCGGGCGAGCGCCGCGACCTTTCCAGCGCGCCGGAGGCCGCGCAGATGCGCGCCGAGCTCGAGGCGCTGCTGGTGGAACACCTCTATGGCTGCGACCTCGACTGGGTGAAGGACGGTCGTCTGACCGGTTTCGAAGCCCCGCCGCTTTCCGCGCCGGACGAGCGCAAGCTTGCGGGCCAGCGCGGCCTGCACTATCCGCAACCCCCGCTGGAGCTCAGCGGGCAGGTGGTGGGTGCGGGCTGATACGGCCGCATCCGAGAATGACTGACGATATCTGAAACCCATGGGAGGAAAGACATGATGAATCGTAGAACAGCCATCTTTGGCATCGCCGGCGTCGCGGTCGCGTTGCTGGCATCCGCCGTGACCGGACAGGCACAGGAATTCCCGTCAAAGCCGATCCAGGTGATCGTGCCGTTCAAGCCCGGCGGCTATACCGACAGCGTCGCGCGGGTGATCGCCAAGGCGATCGAGGACAATGATCTGCTGAGCCAGCCGCTGGTGATCGTCAACATGGGCGGCGGCGGTGGTGCCGCGGCTTATGAAAAGATGATCTCGTCGCCCAAGGATGGCGAGACGATCATGCTGTGGCAGTATAATGCCCTGATCTCGAAGGCGCTCGGCGTCGGCAATTTCGATATCGACGATATCGTAACCCTGGGCTACACCGGCACCACCAGCCCGGTCTGGGCCGTCGGACCGAAATCGGGTCTGACCAGCTTTGAAGATATCGTCACACAGCTGAAGGCCGAGCCGAAAAGCCTCGTCGAGGTCGGCGGCATCGGCACGATCGCCCAGTTTGCCGGCGCCAAGCTGGAGCAGGAAGCGGGCATCGAGACGCGCTTCGTCAACGGCAATTCGGGCGCCGACCGCCAGCGCATGCTGATGGGCGGCAATGCCGACATCTCGCTGTTCTCGCCCTCCGAGGTACTGGGCAACGACCAGATCACGCCGGTCGCCTCGTTTGCGCCCGAGCGCTCTGACAAGCTGCCTGACGTGCCGACCGTCACGGAGTTGGGCTATCCCGACGCTACATGGTCGAACGCGATGTGGTGGATGGCGCCCAAGGGCATCCCAGAAGATGTGCAGAAGACGCTTTCAACGGCGCTTGAAAAGGCGGTTAACACGCCGGAAGTGCAGGAATTCTTCACCAACAACGGCGACGACCCCTCGTTCACCCCGGGCCCTGAAGCGACCGAGGAAGCGCGCGAGCGCCTGAAGTCGATCGAGGCCACCGCCGCGAAGATGCAGTGATCCGATGAACCGCAAGCCCCATCCGGCAACCGACCTGGCATTCTGCCTCCTGATCGTCGTGATTGCCACGCTGTTGCTGGTCGGGGCGGCGTCCCTGCCTGCACCGAAATATGATCCGCTCGGGTCGGCGGCAGTGCCGCGGACCCTGGCGGTCCTGATCTTGCTGGCGGCGGTTCCGATCGCCGCCAGCGCTGTCCTGCGCATGGTGCGCGGTACCGAAAGCCTGCCTCTACCGTGGTCGCCGGCGGCGGCCCTGCGGGGCACCGTGGTCTTCGCGGCGCTCGTCGTATTCATTCTGGCGATGGCCTGGGGCTGGGCGACCTTCTGGGTCGCGGGCACGGTCTATGTCGCCGTCTCGGCGGTGCTGATCGGCGGTTTCGACTGGCGGCGCTTCGCCGTCTCGGCCGTCGGCGCGGCGATCCTGTGCAGCCTGCTGGCGGTTGTCTTCTCGCGCTACTTCTTCGTAAATCTTCCTTGACGGGCGGCAACAATGAGCGAACTTCTCACTGCCCTCGGGGCAACTTTCGAACCCGCCGTCCTGGCCTGCCTGGCGCTTGGCACCGCGCTCGGCCTGATTGTCGGCGCCATACCGGGGCTCGGCGCGTCGATGCTGATCGCGCTGACGCTGCCGATCACCTTTCACATGGAAAACGCCACCTCGATCTCGCTGCTGGTCGGCGAATATGTCGGTGGCATTTCGGGCGGGCTGATCTCGGCGATCCTGCTGAACATGCCGGGGACGCCGGCCTCGGTCGTGACCACATTCGACGGCTTCCAGATCACCCGCCAGGGGCGCGCCACGCGGGCGCTGTCGCTCGGCATCGTCGCCAGCTTTGCCGGCGGGCTGATTTCGGCGCTGTTTTTGGCCGGCCTGTCGCCGTTCCTTGCACGGTTCGCGCTGCGCTTCGGCCCGTGGGAATATTTCGGCCTGATCATGATGGCCTTCGTCATGCTGGCGGCGCTCGCCGAATCCTCACTGGTGCGCGGCCTGATGGGCGCCATGCTCGGAATGGTCTTTGCGCTTCCGGGCATCGACCCCTCGACCGGACAGGCAAGGCTGACCTTCGGCTTTGATTCGCTGCTGTCGGGCTTCGACGTGCTGCCCGTGCTCATCGGCGTGTTTGCTATCAAGCAGGTGCTGATGGAGGCCGGCCGCCGCGCCGCGCCGCCCGAGCTGGTGCAATCCAAGGGGGCGCTCGCCTTCAACCTGGCCGATCTGCGCAAGTTCACGCCGAATATCCTGCGCTCCAGCATCATCGGGACCTGGATCGGCCTGTTGCCGGGTATCGGGGCCAGCGTCGCCTCGCTGGTCAGCTATGGCAGCGCGCGGGCCTTCTCGAAGAACCCCGACGCCTTCGGCAAGGGTGAGGAGCACGGTATCGTCGCCTCCGAGGCGGCCAACAATGCCTCCGTCGGCGGGGCGCTGATCCCGCTGGTGACGATGGGCATTCCCGGCAGCGTGGTCGATGCGATCCTGATCGGAGCGCTGATGATCCACAACCTGCAGCCCGGCCCGCTTCTGTTCCAGAACTCGCCCGAGGTTGCTTACGGCTTCATCGCCGCCTATCTTGTCGCCAACTTCCTGATGCTGGCGATGATGTGGATCGGCACCCGTGGCATTGCCCGGCTGACGCTGGTGCCGAGCTGGGCGCTCTACCCGATGATCCTGGTATTCTGCGTCATCGGTGCCTTCGCGCTCAACAATGACTGGTTCGACGTATGGGTGATGCTGGGCTTCGCGCTGCTGGGTCTGGTGCTGACCTTTGCGCGGATTCCGCTCGGTCCGTTCGTGATCGGCTTCGTGCTGGCGCCGATCGCCGAGGAACAGCTACGCTCCGGGCTGATGTATTCCGAGAACGGCTTCGCAGGCGTGTTAAGCCGACCCTGGGCGCTGCTGTTCCTGGCCATCGCCGCGCTGTCGATCATCCTGCCGCCGCTGTTCCGGCTGGCGGGCAGAAGACGCGCGTCCGCCTGAGCGGCCGGCTCTCCCGTCGATCGGGCGGTTCCTGCCGGGACCGCCCGGTTTCCGTTCCATTCAGAGGCGTTTTTCGACATGACCAAGACCGCAGCCCGCCGCCCCAATATTCTGTGGTTCTGCACCGACCAGCAGCGTTGGGACACAATAGCGGCCCTCGGCAATAGTGAAATCCGCACGCCCAATATCGACCGGCTCTGCGCCCGCGGCTGGGCCTTCGACCGCGCCTATGCCCAGGCGCCGGTATGCACGCCCTCGCGCGCCAGCATGATGACCGGTCGCTATCCGGCGAGCCATCATGTGATGCGCAACGGCAATGACAGCTTCCCCGAAACCGAGCAGCTGGTGACCGGACTGCTGGCCGATGCCGGCTACCGCTGCGGGCTGATCGGCAAGCTGCACCTGTCGCGCCAGGCCAAGGGCGAGAAACGGCCCGACCATGACGGGTTCGAGACCTTTCTGTGGAACCCGCAGCCGGCCTATCGGGGCCAGGGCAGCGACTACCACGACTGGCTCGCCGAGCGCGGCGTCGACCATGCCGTGCTGTTTTCCGATCCGACCAAATTCTGCGGCCCAGGCGCGCCCGAGGACCTGAACCAGGCCGCCTGGGCCACCGACCGCAGCCTGGGGTTCATCGGTGCGGGCAGCGACGATCCCTGGTTCCTGATGGTCAACCTGTTCGATCCGCATCCGCCCTTCGACCCGCCGCAGAATGTCCTCGATCGCTACGATCCGCAAAGGCTCTCGCCGCCCGCCTGGGCGGAAAGCGATGTGGCGGCGCAGGCATTCATGGCCGACATCCCGTTCCAGTCGCCGCATCTGGACGTGTTCGGTCCCACCCCCGACCGCAACGGCGCGGGCGTTCCGGCAAACCGTCCGGCGCAGGTGGCGGCGAAGCCCCCGGAAAGCTTCGACGCGCGCGCGGTCAAGGCCGCCTATTACGCGATGATCGAGAACCTGGACATGCGGCTGGGCGAGATCCTCGACCATCTCGACAGGACAGGCCAGGCAGAGGATACGCTGGTCGTGTTCGGCTCGGACCACGGCGAAATGCTGGGCGACCACGGCCTGATTTACAAGGGTTGCCGCTTCTATGACGGGCTGGTGCGGGTGCCGCTGGTCTTCGCGCTGCCCGGCCGGGTGCGCGCCGGCGTGGTGTCGCAGGCGCTGGTCGAACTGGTCGACATCGCGCCGACGCTTCTGGATGCCGCCGGGATCGCCGTGCTGCCGGCGATGCAGGGGCGCTCGCTCTGGGCCAAGATGGGCGGCGACGGCGACCCGGACCGGCACAAGGACATGGTGATCTCGGGTTTCAACGATTCGCAGTCCGGCTTCCGGCCCGAGCATGGCGTGATGGTTTTCGACGGGCGCTGGAAGTCCTGCTTCTATGAAAGTGCGGGCCTGATGGAGGTCTATGACCAGCAGTCCGACCCCCACGAGTTCCACAACCTCGTGCAGCACGGCATCACCCCGGGACTGAAGGCCGACATCCTTGACCGGCACCTGCGCAAATGGCTCTCGACCAGCGACGCCGGGCCGGTGCGGACCGGAACCAGCTGAGCCGGGCGGCCATCGTCGGCTTGCTCGGGTGAGGTCGTTTGGAGTTGCTCGGACGGTTGCCCTTCGGCTGAAATACTGTCGATCTCTGCAGATAACAAAAGCAGAGACACATACCCCGCGGCCTCGGCAGTTTTGCTTGAAGTTCCACCAATCGCAGCCTGCGCTTCTGCGGCGAAATCAACGTCCCCAGTTCGCAGATGCTCGATCAATTCGGACACATCCGATTGCAGGGCCTGGTCAAAAGCATTGAGCCGTCGGGTCAGTTCCTCGTACTTTCTTTCGAAGGCAGCCTCCAAACTCCGACGGGCAGCAATCTCTTCTTCGGGACGAGTCTCATTGCCGAGCCGTTTTTGATCCATTGCTCCAAGTTCGCTGGCAAGGCTCAGCACCTCCCCAAACATGCTTCCCATAGCAGATGGGGCTTGTGGCAATCCGAGTTGTTCGGCCCAGAAGGCAGCTCCTTCCACGTCGGGAAGGAGGGTCTGGTAACCAGACTTTGCGAGCGCCGGGAACGCGACATCCTCAATGTAAGGCATAATCGTCAGGTGGATCGACGGGTCCACCAATAACCGCACGAGTTCGGCTTGTTCAGCGAGTGCAACCACCGCATCTGCTATGTCGGACGCGAGCAACAGTGCGAGAACCTCTACAGGTGGCCACGGTAGAATACCCTTGGCGTTAACGCGGAGATGGAACTCTGCGGCGATCCCGGCCTCCTCTGCCAAGCGTTCAATTTCTGCCTTTCGCTGAGCTAGCCGTGTTTCCCCGGCAGCTTTGGCAGAGAGGGATACGAGCCGAACGGAGTTGCCTACTCGCGCGCCTTTGCCTCGTGTCGCCCAAGTTACCGCTGGCACTTGCTTCCTTTCATGGGCTTCTCCGGCCAGAAGTCGCAACGTCTCCAAGAGCGTCTTGAGACGGTTAAGCATTAGCGGGGGCCCGCCTCCTATAAGCTGCCAAGGTTCTTCGAGAGTGGTGGTGTCGACATCGGTGATGAGATCGCTCAGCCAGGCAATGTATGCGCCAGCTTGGTCAGGCAATTTCACGAACCTCGCGATGACATTGAAGCTCGCGCTGTGCAGGAGGTTCTGAAACTTGGTGACGTTGGTATTTGTTTCGTTGCTTCCGGCACCCGACGCTTTCAATGACGAAATAGCAGGAGGAGTCAGTGCCTCTGTCTCAGTGTTGATGGAGTTTAACGTTTCGAAGAGTCCGTTAGGTGCATTCTTTCCGCGAAAATGGGTGTCGAAGATCTTTTCCAACGTCGGCACAAGGGCATCGAGAATCACCACGCCTCTGGCAAGATAATCGCTATAGCTCGGAGCGGCGACGCGGCGGGAGATCAGATCCCGCCAACGCCGGTTCCATTGAGGAACCGACGGTGGAGGAAGATTTTCTCGGGCAATCCGCTTTGTCCCCAGCGGCAACTGGGCAAGGCCAGCCAATTCGCCGCTTGCAGTAATGGCGTTGGACGCCGCAATGTCAGCCGACGGACACAGTGCCAATATTCGTTCGCACAAACTCACAACTGCGTCGTGCGGATTTTTCTGGACAGAGCCGGCAACGTACCAAAGATCGCAACGGACGATCACTCCGTCATCGGCATCTTGGATTGTTACAGGCCCGGCCCAAGCTGTCTCTGCCTGAACCCGTGCGAACAGCGCCTCTTGCCCGATCTCGGCGACCCAATCACCAGCGATCTCTCGATCCAGGGCGGACAAGGTGCCCATTAGAGACCCCAAGAGATCGAGATTGGCATTCAAGAGGCCGTCTGGAGCCTGCATGAGGCTGGTCCGCACCGCGACTGGCAATGGCATTCCGACCAACGCTGCGAGAATCTCATCTAAGCTCGCCAAATCCGCTGTCTCGATCAGGACAGACAGGACAGAGGGTGACATACGCTCCATCAACAGGCGACGAGGGTCATCGTCCGGCGAACCATTGATCTGCGAAAGTCGACCCGCCGCGGCCTGGACCTCCGGGATGATGCTGAGATTACTCAGATCAATACCCGCAATCCCAAACATTGCGGCGCTTCCGACTTGCGTTCGCGGCAGCGCACGCGCTTCAGGAGTTTCCAGCCATTCGTCGACGCCCAAGGAAACACGGCCCGAACCTAAACCCCGGAGCGCCGAGGCCAATGCCTGTTGATTTTCACTGAGAACTGA
>NZ_DEPM01000073.1:26552-43795 GCF_002358775.1 Martelella sp. UBA3392 | reverse complement strand
TTGTCGCGCAGGATGCCGGCATTGTTGATCAGCACGTCGATCCGACCGAAGGCCGAGAGCGCCTGCTCGACCATCTCCGCCATATCCGCCTCGGAGGCGACGTTGCCGGCATTGGCGATGGCCCGCCCGCCCGCCGCGGTGATTTCCCGCACCACGGCTTCGCTGGCCTCCGTCGTGCCGCCGCTGCCGTCGCGCGCGCCGCCGAAATCGTTCACCACGACGGCCGCGCCGTGGCTGGCAAGCATGAGAGCGTGGGAGCGGCCCAGTCCGCCCCCCGCGCCGGTGACGATCGCCACCTGATCCTTGAATGAAACCGACATATCTGTCTCCTCCGAATTGTTTGTCTTGATAATTCCGGTTTTGTCCGCGCCCGTCTTGCGCTTCAATCCGCTTTCTTGTCGTCACCCACCGTCAGGACCAGCCAACTGGCTGCCAGGGCCGGGCGCTCCGCTCCTTCGATTTCGACGCGCGCATCGTAGCTGCGCAACACGCCCCCTGCCTTGGGGGTCTCGTTCTCCAGAGTAAAACTGCCGCGCACGCGCGCGCCGACCGGCACAGGGCTGAGAAAGCGCAGCTTGTCGAAACCATAGTTGATTTCGACCGCGCCCGCCTTTGCCGGCGGCAGAGCGCTGCGGGTGAAGGCGGTCAGCATCGAAAGCAGGTAGAAGCCGTGCACGATCGTGCCGCCATAGCTGGTCTCCGTCTTCGCCCGTTCCGGGTCGACATGAATGAACTGATGGTCGTCAATCGCGTCGGCGAATCGGTCGACCATCGACTGGTCGACGGTTACCCACTCGGAAAATTGGGGGGCGTGCGCTTCGTTCAACTTAGGACCTCCTCGCATATCGGCGACTTTCTTGTTGCAACATACTCCGTAGTATGCGAATCCAGAACTGTCCAGACCACAAACGCGACATCAAGTTTGTTGTGAGCGTTCGATATCGGCTTTATTGCTGGAAGGACGCAGATTGAGAATTGACCGCAGGGGGAACCGGTGGCGAAAAACGACATGCACCGCGAATGGGCGCTGAAGACCCGAGGTCAGGAAGAATCGGGCGCTCTCGTCGAGAGCGTCGTCGAAATCCTGGATTGCGCCGCGCTCTGCTTCACCGAAATGGGGTTTCAGGGGACCAGCATCGACGATGTCGCCCGTCGCCTCGGCGCGACCAAGGGTCGCATCTACCATTACTTCCGCTCCAAGACCGATCTGTTCTTCGAGGTCCACCGCGAAGGCATGAGACGGCTGATGGACGCGGTGAATGAAGCGATGTCGGCCGGCGGCACCGGTCGCGAAAAGCTTGTGCGCATGCTCGAGGCGCATGCCCTGACCATGATGCAGAACATTGCCTATGAAGCGGTCGTCGTGCAGGGCGTGCACATGCACCGCCTGGGCGCGACCACCCCCGAACAGCGCATCAGCCTCGATGAACTGATGGATATCAGGCACAAGTTCGAACTGCTTTTCGTGGAGGCTTTCCGCCAGGGCCAGGCCGACGGCAGCATCCGGCAAGACGCCGATGTGTCGTTGGCCGTGAAGGGCATGCTCGGCGCTGTGAACTGGATGGCGATCTGGTATCGGCCGCGCTCCGGCGAAAGCCCCGAGCAGCAACGCGCGATGGCGCGCCGTATCACCGAGCTACAGATCGGCGGGATCGCCGGATGAAACCGGCCCGCCTCACCGGCTGGCGCGAAAACCGACTTTCGAGGAAACCATGAACAGATTTGCTTTCAATACCGCCAAATCGATCCGGTTCGGGGTCGATATGCTGAACGATCTGGCGGCGCTGGTCCACGCGCAGATCGGCAGCCGCATCATGCTCGTCACCGATCCGGGCATGATGGCGACCGGTATCGTTGACCGGGCGGTGGGCCTGCTGCGCGACGGCGGCATCGCCGTGGAACTGTTCGGCGATGTCCAGGCCGATCCGCCCGAGCATCTGGTGCTTTCAGCCGTCGAAGCGGCGCGATCGGCTGAAGCGCAAGGGATTGTCGGCATTGGCGGCGGATCGTCCCTGGATGTCGCGAAGCTGGTCGCGCTTCTGGTTCCGGCCAAGGAAACGCTGGCGGATGTCTACGGCGTGGACAAGGCGCGCGGCCCGCGCCTGCCGCTCATTCTCGTACCGACGACCGCCGGGACCGGCTCGGAAGTCACCCCGATATCGATCGTCACCACCGGCGCCAACGAGAAGATGGGTGTGGTCTCGCCGGTGCTGCTGCCCGATATCGCCCTGCTCGACCCCGCCCTTACCTATGGCCTGCCCCCGCACATAACCGCGGCAACGGGCATCGACGCCATGGTTCATGCGATCGAGGCCTACGCATCGGCGAGCCCCAATAACAACCCGTTGTCGCGCATTCTGGCGACGCAGGCACTGACATTGATGGGCCGGTCTCTTCTGAAGGCGGTCGAAGACGGCGCGGACCAGGCGGCGCGCTCCGACATGCTGCTGGGCTCGATGCTGGCCGGACAGGCCTTCGCCAACTCGCCGGTCGCCGCGGTGCATGCGCTTGCCTATCCGCTCGGCGGACATTTTCACATCCCGCACGGTCTCTCGAACGCGCTGGTTCTGCCCCATGTCCTGCGGTTCAATATCGTCACCTCCCCTGCTCCCTATGCCGAGCTTGCGCCTTTCGTGTTTCCGGAACTGTCGGCTCTGGAGGGACAGGAACGGGCCGCGGCCTTCTGCGAGAAGCTTGCGGAACTGTCGCGCGCCTGCGGCCTGCAACCCAATCTCAGAGCCATGAATATTCCCGAGGACATGCTTCCGAAACTGGCCTCCGACGCGATGAACCAGACCCGGCTTCTGGTCAACAACCCGCGCCCCGTCTCCGAGCAAGATGCGCTTTCGATCTACCGCGCGGCTTTCTGAAGCGGCATCTGTCGCTTTGTGTTTGAAACCGGGACCCGCACATCGCATGTTTTCAATGATTTGCGCGAGAGTGACTTGGTTGAGTGAGTGACACAAGGGCATCGACGGCGTTCTTGATGAAACTGGGAAGCGCAGCCTTCTCGATACGTTGTCAAGACTGCGATACAATCATCAGTCCGCTGTCGTGGGGTCCTCAATATCGGGCGGAATCTGCATAAAGTTCTCGGCAAGGTCATAGGGTTCGATGCTCATGGCTTCTCTAGCACTGCAACGGTTTGTTTCCATGCCCTCGGCTACCCGCAATTGCTTTTCAGTTCCACCCGCCGCCGTGCCACACAAACAATTCGCTGCCATCGCCTCGAAGCGGGCGATGCCAGTAAAAGGCGGCTTGCATCGCCTGAGAATCTCAGTGCACGGGCCTTTCCTTGCATGACAAAGTTAATGCGACAACAACCCTCCGGTAGTTCATCCGTCAGAACTGGTTGCCAAACCAGGCCTTAAAAGCACACGAGGGACAAACGAACCGGATCGTTTCATCATTGATCCGGTCGATCAAATGCCGGGACTAAGCACCTAACGCAAGGCGGCCGCGATATTGCCGCCGTCGACAGTGGTCACGTTGGCGGTCGTGCTTTCCGCGCAGGCGAGATCGAAGAAGGCGCGGGCCACATCCTCGGCCGTGACTTCGCGGTGCAGCAGGTTGCCGCCCATATAATCCTCAACGGAAAGGCCGCGCGCCGCCGCCCGGCTTTCGATCATCGCATCATCGAGCAGGCCGGAGCGGATGCGGTCGGCGTTGACGGCGTTGGAGCGGATGCCGTCCTTGCCGTGTTCCAGCGCATACTGGCGCGAGAGAAACAGGGTGGCGGCCTTGGCCAGCCCGTAGGCGCCGAAATCGGCGCCGGGATTGACCGCCTGCTTGCTGGCATTGAACAACAGCGCGCCACCGGTGCCCTGGGTCTTCATGATCCGGACCGCCTCCTGGGCCACGCTCTGGTGGGCGAAGAAATTCAGTTCGAAACTCCTGCGCAGCACTGCGCCATCGAGTGTCGCGATCGGCCCCTGGAAGGCAGCGCCGGCATTAGAGACAACGAGATCAACGCCGCCGAAACGTGACACCGCCGCCGCAAAGCCGGCCTTGACCGAAGCGCGATCGGTGACGTCCATCGCCACGCCGATCGCGCCATTGCCGGCCTCGCGCGCCACTTCTTGGGCGCGCCCGCCGTCGAGATCGGCGACCACGACATGGGCGCCCTCGGCTGCAAATTTCCGGGCAACGGCCGCGCCGATCGCGCCGCCACCACCGGTGACGAGCGCGACCTGGCCGGTCAGAGGTTTCGGCTTGTTGCCGGCAAGCTTTGCCTGCTCCAGCGACCAGTATTCCAGCTCGAAAAGCTCCGGGCGGCTGACCGGCGCGAACCGGCCCACCATTTCCGCGTCGCGCGCCGCCTCGATCCACATTTCGCCGAGATCGGCGGCGATCTTTGCCTCCTTGGCGCTGCGCCCGTGCCCGAAGAGGCCAACACCCGGCACCAGGGTGAGGCGCGGCATGGCGTCGAGCATGGTCCGGTCAACATCGTCGCGGTCGTTGTTCTCGTTGAAGTAGCGCGTATAGGCCTCGGCATAACGGTCCACCGCCGCAGTCGTGGAGGCGGCAAAGCCAGAGAGATCGTCTGCGCGCGGGGCTGGCAGAACCATGGGCCCGGTCTTGATCCGGATCGACAGGTCCGGCGTGGAAACGCCGCGTTCGGCCATGTCGGCGAGTTCAGCGGCGTTGACGAAGTCCATGATCGCGGGCGAGGTGCGGAAGTCATTGACCATCCGCCCGAAACGCTTGCCCTTCTGTCTGATCGCCACCGCCCCGCGCAGGATCGGCGCAATCATGTCCGGCCCGGCAAGCCCGTCCGGCAGGCTGACCGGATGAAACGCCGGTCTGCCCTCGCGCCGGACATAGTCTTCCGCGCGCGAGACATAGTCGATCATCAGGTCATAGGCCTCCTTCGCGGTCTCGGCGAAGGTGAAGATGCCGTGCTTGTCGAGAATCAAGGCATCGGCGTCCGGCTTTGCCTCGAACGCTTCGGCCGACGCCTTGGCGAGCGCAAAGCCGGGCATGATGTAGGGCACGAAGGCGAACCGGTCGCCAAACGCGGCATCGGCTAGACGCCGGCTTTCGGCCTGATCGACGATTGCCAGCACGGCCGTTGAATGCGTGTGGTTGACGAATTTCTGCGGCAGGAAGGCGTGGAGCAGGGTCTCGACCGAGGGATTGGGCGAAGCCGGATCGATAAGGTTGGCGCGCTGGAGGGTGACCATGTCCTCGTCCGACAGCTTGTCGAAAGCCCGCGCCTTCAGCAGCGGGTTGAGCTTGACCGCCGGCAGCCCGGCCGGCTCGATGGTCGCCATGTCCCACCCGCTGCCCTTGACGCAAAGCACGTCGAAACGCTCGCCGACGAGGTCGCTCGCTTCCGTCTTGACCGAGGTGTTGCCGCCGCCGTGGAGCACCAGGCGCGGTTCACCGCCCAGAAGCCGGGTCGTGTAGGTGCAAAGCGCGAGATCCTCATTGACGCCGTTTGCGCCGTAGCCTTCGACTGCCGCTTTCGCCGCGGCGTCGTTCCAGAGATTTTCCATCGGTCATCCTCCCTGGGGCCGTTTGACCCCGGTCTATTCAAATATGTGTCCAGTGACGGCGTTCAGGCTTTCCAGGCATCCATGAGCTGTTCACCCATGGACCGGGTCACCACGAGGTGGGACACGAAGCCGCCTCTGAGCGCCGCCTTCAGCGCCTCGAATTTCTCGGCCTCCTGCACCACCATCAGCCGCTTGGGAATCTGGCGCACCGTGTCGAGGTCGGCGGATATGCAGCGGCGATTATGCTCGCAATCCATGATCGCGCCGTCGCGGTCGATCACCTGTCCGGCAATCACGCCGGCAGCGCCCTGTTCGCCAAGCGCCTCGATCGCTTCCGCCGACAGCGCGCCGCATTTCACCAGATGGCTGTCCGGCGCAATGCCTCCGACGGAATAGAGCACCAGATCGCACTCGCCGATCATCGCCATCTGCTGGTGAATGATCGCCTCGTCGCGCAACTGGGCGCACAGCGCCTCGGTGCTCAACACCAGCGGCGCGTAGAAATTGATGCCCTCGGCATTCAGCCGCCGCGCGATTTCGGTGGTACACTGGTCCGGACGGTAATTATAGGGCGCGCCGAGATTGCCGCAGAGCTGGATCACGGTGACGCCCTGCAGATCGGCGAACGGCATGGCATCGGCGATGTGGTAGACCGTCCGCCCCCAGGCAACGCCGACCTTGTCGCCCTTGTTGATCAGCCCCTGGAATACCGCCGCGGCCACCACCGGCATTTCGGTCTCTGGATCGAGCGCCTGGCGGTCCTCGGGCACGATCCAGACCGCGTCCAGCCCCATTGCGTCTTCCATCTCCCGGGCCAGAACGTCATCGGTAAACAGTTCGGTGGAGGTGGAGATGGTGACGATGCCCATTTCGCGGGCGCGACGCAGATACATGGCGACCGAGGCCCGCGATATGTCGAGCTGTTTCGCAACCTCGTCCTGGCGCAGGCCATGGGTGTAGTATAGCCATGCGGCTTTGTGGAGAATGCGGTCGCTCGGTCGGATCAGCATGAGTGTCTCGTCGTGGTCTGGACATTATCCATGTCGGGTGAAAAAAGTGAATTTGCCCGCTTCGCTCCTGCGCCGCAAGAAGGGCGTCCTATCCCGCCCTGACCGTTTCGCCGAGGCGTCTGCAGGCATCCACCAATGTTTCCCGTTCGCGGATCAGCGCGCCGCCGATCAGATAGATGACGTCCTTGCCGTAGGCCGCCTTCATTTCCGGAACGCGCTCGAATGTCATGCCGCCGCCGGGTGCAGGCAGGATCGGTTTGATATCTGAAAACGCCTCGGAACAGCCATCAACGATCGACCGGCACTCGTCCCGCGAAAAGCCGAAACGGCCGCCGAAATTGGGATAAACGGCAGCGTCCACGCCCATCAGGCGCTGCAGCGTTCCGAAATAGAAACGATGGGAGAAACCGCAATCGCCGCCTACAACATTGGCCCCGGAAAAGGCCGGATGCGCGATCACCGGCAGGCCGAAATTGGCATCGGCCGCCAGTTGCCGCGCAATGTCGTAACCGGCAAGCGCAGGCGCCAGCATGACGCCGCCGGCGCCCTTTTCCTTCGCTTCATAGGCGCGCTCAAGCGTTTGGCCGCCTTGCGCCGTGATGTTGGGAATGAAGCGGGTCCGGAATCCGGTTTTCGCATTGGCCTCGCCGATTGCATCGACGCAGGCCGCGAGCCGTTCCGAAAACGGCGCGGTCTTCTGATCCACGAGACCGTGATCGTCCTTGACGAAATCCATGCCGCCGCGCGCGAAATCGCCTGCAAGCCGGGCGAGCTCCGACGTGGAGAGGCCGACCGGCTTGATCGCAGACATCAACAGCGGGCCGCCGGAAACGCCTGCCAGCTGGTAAAGCCCGTCGCGCCCGAAACGCGGACCCGGCGTGATCGCGTCAAGCCCGGCGCAGGGCTTCATCCAGACAAGGCGGGTTTTCGACAGGATCGAGGAATTGCCGAACAGCACGTTCAGAAGTTGAAGAAAATCGCCGCCGACATCATCGAAACTGTAGGAAATCTCGGCAACATAACCGCCGTCGGCCGCCTCCAGCGCTTCCAGCCGGCCGAGGATTTCATCCTCGACATAGCCGGCGGGCACGATATCGCGCGGTATTTCCACCGTCTGCTCGACCGTGATGTTGAGCGCGCGCTGTTTCGCGGTCTCGTAGTCGGCATCAAAAATCAGATAGCCCGCCGAAAACCGGTTCGCCATCAGAGCGCCTCCGCCTTTTCGGCCGAATGGACCGCGTCGAGGCGCACCGCCTCAAGCGCATCGTCGGTGATGTCGAGCCCGTGGTCGAGCACATCCTCGATCGCGCGCACCAGGGCAATGGCGTCGAGCCCGTATTTCTTCATCAGGTAGGGCTTGGACGCGCCATGGGCGAAGGTGTCGTTGAGGCCGAGCCGGCGAAGCTTCACGCCAAGACCTTCCTCCGCGATGATCTCTGCCGCGATCGTGCCGAGGCCGCCGGTGATGATATGATTTTCGAGCGTGACCACGCCCTTCTTGCCGCGTGCGGCCTCGATGAAGGTGTCGCGGTCGAACGGTTTCAGCGTCGAGGCATGCAGATGATGGATGCCGACGCCCTTTGCCGAAAGCGCTGCCGTGGCGCGCAGAGCTTCCTCGGTGCACACGCCGGATGTCAGCACGAGCACATCGTCGCCCTTGCTGAGCGTACGGAGTTTGTTGAACGCAAACGGGGTCGCAAACAGCCGCGGCACCTGGCCGCGCAGCACGCGCACATAGACCGGCCCGTCAATGCTGTCGGCGACCTCGAGCACGGTTTCCACTTCGGTCGCGTCACCGGTTTCCAGCACCGTCATGTTGGGGATCGCGCGCATCACCGCGATATCCTCGATTGCCTGATGGGTGATGCCGCCAGGCGTGGTGATGCCAGGCAGAAAGCCCATCATCCGCACCTTGCGGTTGGAATAGGCGATCGAGTTGATGAGCTGGTCATAGGGTCGGCGATAGAGAAACACCGCGAAGGTGTGGATGAAGGGCCGGTAGCCCTGCATCGCCAGCCCGCCGGCGAAGGACAGCATGTTCTGCTCGGCCATGCCCATGGACAGGAACTGGTCGGGATGGCGGTCGCGAAAACCATCGACCTCGCAGGACGAGGTGAGGTCGGCCGACAGGCACATCACCTCGGGTCGTGCGGTCGCGAAGGTTTCGAACGCCGTGGCGTAGGGTCTGTTGACGATGTCCACCATGATCAGGCCTCTTCGATTTCATTGAGGTCAACGCCAAGCTCGACCGCCAGCGCGTCGCGCATCTCCGTGCGTTCGGCTTCGCTCTTGAAGCGAACGTAATGCAGGCGCGGGAAGCGTTTCTTCAGGAAGTCCATGCCCTGAAACGGCGAAGTATTGGCAAGTATCACCAGCGGCTTGCCGGGCTCGGCGCTGTCGGCGGCCTTGCGCATGGCGTCAAGGTCATGTCCGTCGATCGAGCGGCAGGTTGCGCCGAAGGCGGTAATCCGTTCCGGCAGGTCGTAAAGCTCCTGAACCGAGGACATGGCGCCGTCGCATTGTTGACGGTTGACGTCGACGATCACCCGGATGTTGTCGATCCCGTGGTGGCGCATGGCCGACAGGCATTCCCAGGTCTGGCCTTCCTGGAATTCGCCGTCCGACATGTAGACCCAGACCTTGCCTTTCTCGCCCGCGCGCTTGCGGGCGAAGGCGACGCCGGAGGCCATGGAAAGCCCCTGCGCCAGCGAACCGGTGGTGACTTCCATGCCGGGGCTGTGCTCGGCCCCGATCATTTCCACCGAGCCGCCATCCTTGTTGAAATGGTCGAGCGCATTCTCATCCATGCGGCCCACTTCGATCAGCGCAGAATAGATCACCAGCGCATAATGGGCGGGCGAGACGAAGAAGCGGTCATATTCGGCGGCAAACGGCCCGTGATAGCCCGCGCCGGTAAACGCATCCGGGTTGTGGGCCGACGGCACACCGGCAAAGGGTTTGGGAACCGGCGGCAGCGTCGGCGCACCCAGATGCAGCGCCTCGTTATAAAGAAAGGCGAGGCTTTCGGCCGCAGAACAGGCCTGGCTCAGATAGCCGCCATTGTTGCGCATCGTGTGCAGGAACACCCGCTTGCGGATGCCATGCGCGATATCCTCGGTGGATTTTTCGTTGGTCAGGGACATGGTCTAGTTTTCTTTTTCAAAGAGGCGGGCAAGGCCTGGGGCGGATGCCTCGGCGATGCCGCGTTCGGTGATCAGGCCGGTGACGAGGCGGGCGGGGGTAACGTCGAAGGCCGGGTTGCGGGCGGGCGTGCCCTTTGGCGAAATGCGCACCGAGATGATGTCGCCCTCGGAATTCTCGCCCTGCACAAAGCTCACCTCGTCGCTGTTGCGCTCCTCGATCGGGATTTCCGCGACGCCGTCACGGACTGTCCAGTCGATGGTGGGCGATGGCAGCGCGACATAGAACGGCACGCCGTTATCCTTGGCCGCCAGCGCCTTCAGATAGGTGCCGATCTTGTTGCAGACGTCGCCGGATGCGGTGGTCCGGTCGGTGCCCACAATCACCATGTCGATCTCGCCATGCTGCATAAGATGGCCGCCGGCATTGTCCACGATCAGGTCATGCGGCACGCCATGGCCGTCCATTTCCCAGGCGGTCAGCTGCGCGCCCTGATTGCGCGGGCGGGTTTCATCGACAAAGACATGGACCGGAATGCCGGCCTCCATCGCCAGGTAGATCGGCGCGGTCGCCGTGCCGTAATCGACGGTGGCAAGCCAGCCGGCATTGCAATGGGTGAGGATATTGACCGGTTCGCCCGGCTTCTTCTTCGCCGCGATCTCCTTGATGATTTCCAGCCCGTGGCGGCCGATCGCGCGGTTCAGTTCCACATCCTCATCGGCGATTTCGGCGGCGCGGCGATAGGCTGCCTCCGCGCGCTTGTCGGTCGCGACGATCGAGAGCGTGTGCCGCATCTCATCGAGCGCCCATTTGAGATTGATGGCCGTCGGCCGCGTTGCGTGCAGCTTCTCGGAGGTCGCATTGAGATTTGCGTCCGAGGGGTCATCTGCCATGGCGATGGCGATGCCATAGGCCGCCGTCACGCCGATCAGCGGCGCGCCGCGCACCCACATGTCGGCGATCGCGGTGGCGATCTCGTTGACCGTAGACAGGGTGACGACACGGAAATCATGCGGCAGCCAGCGCTGGTCGATGATCTCCACGGAGCGGCCATTCTGGTGCGGCCAGATCGTGCGGTAGTGTTTGTCGCCAACCTTCATCGGGCGCTCTCCTGTTCCAGTTGGCGGGCCAGTCCTTCCAATGCATCGAGGCTGCTGATATGGCAGCGGTTGACGGCGATATGGCGGCCGAATTCCAGCGCGGCAGCTTCGCATCGCGCCTTTTGCGCGCGTTCCGCAATGGTCTCGAAATCGGCATTATGGGCGAGACCCAGAATGCGGCGATGGATTTCCAGCCCGGCAAAGCCCAGCATGTCCTCGAACAGCGCGTGCAGGAACCGTTCCAGCGCCTGTTCCGCGCCAAGCGCATCGCCCTGGTCCTCGTAGAGGCAGCGCTGGAACAGAATGCCGGTGCGTTCTTGCCGCCAAAGCCGGGAGAACTCATCGCGGAAGACAGTCCACGTGCCTGAGATCGTGTCGAGCAGATAGCGGCGCATCTCCTCGCGCGAGCCGTTCTGTTCATGGCCGCGCTGGGAAAAATAGCTCATCCAGTAATTGGCGAGCAGCATGCCGACATCGAAGGCCATCGGGCCGTAATAGGCGAATTCGGGATCGATCACCCGCGTCTCGTCCTCGGTGACCATGATCGAGCCGGTATGCAGATCGCCATGCAGCATGGTCTCGGCGCGGGTGACGAAGGCGAGCTTCATCTCCTGCGCCGCCACCTTCAGGTCGCGGTCGGCCCTGAGCCTTGCCACGATGCCGTCGAGCTCGGGCGTCGTATGGCTGTTCATCTCGGCACTATAATAGGGGTCGGTGAAGACCAGGGCCTCGGTGATATCGCAAAGCGCGTCATTGCCGGCAAACCGCGCCATGTCCTTCTTGCGCGCGGCCGCTTCCATGGAAAGGTCCGACCCGCGAAACAGGGTGCGGGCCATGAACAGGCCGAGATCCTCGGCCAGCCGGGGCAGCATCTGCCCGTCGATCAGCGCCTTTCTGAGGATCACGTGCGGACTGAGAAATTCCTGCACGATGATCGCCTGACGCTCATCGAAATAGAAGACTTCCGGCACGCTTCCCGGCGCGCGGTCGGCCTGGCGGATGAGCGCGTTATACTCGAAGAACGACCGCGTAAGCGGCAGCGGCCAGGCCTCGCCCACCAGCCGCACATAGGGCAGCGCCTGCTTGACGATCATGCTGCGACCGCCGCCCTCGACGATGAAGACGAGGTTCAGATTGCCATCGCCGACCTCGCGCACGTGCCAACCCGAAGGCGGACCCAGCTTTTCCGTCAGGATTTCGAGCGTTCCCAGCCGTGACGGCAGGGTTTCAGGCTCAAGGGCCGCGAAGGCCTGTTCCAGCGCCATAGACATCCTCCCAAATGCGCCCCGACGATATGCGCTCGCGGGGCTTTTCAACACGGTAGCGCCGCGCTCTGTCATTTGTCAACAGCAATGACAATTGCTATTTTTATTTTCTGTCAAATGTCATTGCTGTTGACATTTGATGATTTTGATCTCTAGGATGGTAGCGGGAGGAAATGATTTTCATGACCGCAGTGTTCCGCATAGACGGGCTGCGCAAGGCGTTCGGGCCGATCCAGGTGCTGGATGGCGTCGATCTGCGCTTGCGCTCCGGAGAAGTGACCGTGCTGATGGGAGCGAACGGCGCTGGTAAATCCACGCTGGTGCGCACCGTCACCGGGCTCTATCGCCCCGACAGTGGCACGATCACGCTTGCCGGCAAGCCTTTCACCCCCGCTACCCCGGCGGAAGCCATCCGCGCCGGCGTCGTCACCGTGCATCAGAACATCAATGACGGCGTTGCCGCCGATCTCGATGTCGCGACCAATCTTGTGCTCGACCGGCTGACCGGGCGCGGCGCTTCGGTGTTCTTCAATCCTTACAAAATCCGCAAACAGGCCCGCGTCGTCGCCGAAGCCATGGGGCTCTCGCTCGACCTGTCGGCCCAGGTATCCGACCTGTCGCTGGCCGACCGCCAGATGGTGGCGATTGCCCGCGCCATGGCCCACAAGCCGCGCGTTCTCATTCTCGACGAGCCGACCTCGTCGCTTTCGAGCGCGGAGGCGGACCGGCTGTTCGCTCTACTTGACCGCTTGCGCGCCGATGGCGTCGCGATCCTCTATATCTCGCATCGCATGTCGGATATCCGTCGGCTGGCCGATACCATCGTCACGCTGCGCGATGGCCGTATCTCCGGCGTGTTCGAAGGTCCGGAACTCGATTACAAGGGCGCTGTCGACGCCATGCTCGGCCGCGCCATCGGCCATGGCCATGTCGATGTCCGCGACGGCGGGGCAGAGGTTTTCTCTGCAACAGACCTCCAGATCGCCCCCGGCAAGAAACCGTTCTCGCTGACCCTGCGGGAAGGTGAGATCGTGGCCGTCACCGGTCTCGTCGGCGTCGGCAAGACCGTGTTGGCGGAAACGCTGTTCGGCGCGCGCCGGCCTTATGGCGGGCAGATGATGCTGGAGGGCAAAGGCTACGCGCCGAGAAACACGGGCGCTGCCATCGCAAACGGGGTGTTCCTGGTGGCGAAGGATCGCGCGGTCAGCGGAATCGTGCCCGATTTCAACATCTACGAGAATATCAGCCTGCCGTTTTTGAAGCGCCTGTCGTCCTTCGGGATCATGAGCCGGTCGCGGGAAAAGGCGCAGGCGCGCGATCAGATCACCGGGCTCAATGTCGTCTGCCGCACGGAACGCGATGCCATGCAGACGCTGTCCGGCGGCAACCAGCAAAAGGTGATGGTCGGGCGCTGGCTCAGCCATGATGCCCGCCTGCTGATCCTCGACGAACCGTTTCAGGGCGTCGACATTGCCGCCCGCCGCGATATCGCATCGACCCTGCGCCAATCGGCCGGCGGCCGGGCCACGCTGGTCTTCCTGACCGAACTCGACGAGGCGTTCGAGATTGCCGACCGCATTCTGGTGATGTCCGAACATACCATTGTCGGCGAGCACAGAAACCTCGAAGTCGACCTTGATACACTTCTCGCCCAGATCGCCGGGCGTCTGGAAATGGTGAGCCAATGACCAACAAAGAAAACGCCCTCGCCCAGAAGCCCACCGCCGCGAATCCGGCCGAAAAGCCTGGCGGCCGCCAGTCGGGCAATGTCCGCGCGCTGGCAATCCGCTATGGCTTTCTGACGCTGCTGTTGGCGCTGGTTCTGGTGTTTTCGATCGCCGCTCCGGGTTTTGGCTCGCCGCAGAGCGCGGTCTTCATCCTGCAATCGGTGTCGATCACCGGCATTCTGGCGCTCGGCGTCACGGCGACGCTGGTGGTCGGGGGCTTCGACCTTTCGATCGGCTCGGTGGCGACCACGGCGCTGATGGCCTCTTCCTATGTCATGGTGGTGATGGGCGGCAATGCGTTCGAAGCCGTTGCCGTCTGCCTCGTCATTGGCGGGTTGATAGGCCTGATCAACGGCGTTCTGATCGTCTACGGCCGCGTTCCCGATCTCCTGGCGACGCTCGGCATGATGTTCCTGCTGCTCGGCCTGCAGCGCATTCCGACCGAAGGCCGTTCGATCGCCACCGGCATGACGCTGCCGGATGGCTCGCAGGCCGAGGGCGCGTTCAGCGCCGCCTTTCTGGCGCTCGGCCGCCACCGCTTCGATTTCATCCTGCCCAATCTCGTACCGGTATCGGTTGTGGTGCTGATCGTTCTGGCGATCGCGATCTGGTTGTTTCTGGAATTCACCCGGTTCGGCCGGATGATGTATGCCGTCGGCTCCAATGAGCGCGCCGCAGCGCTCGCCGGCGCGCCGGTCAACGGCTACAAGATCCTCGCCTATGTGATTTCGGCCGAGTTCGCCTCGATCGGCGGCATTCTTCTGGCCGCCCGTCTCGGCCGCGGCGATATCGCCTCCGGCAACAATCTTCTGCTGGATGCGGTGGCCGCGGCGCTGATCGGCTTTGCCGTGCTCGGCGCTGCCAAGCCCAATGCCTTCGGCACGGCCATCGGCGCGCTGTTTGTCGGCATTCTGCTTCAGGGGCTGACGATGATGAACGCGCCCTATTACACCCAGGACTTCGTCAAGGGCGCGGTGCTGGTGATCGCGCTGGTGTTCACCTTCGCGCTGTCGACCCGACACAAACACTGACCGGGCACTGAACATGAACGGGCGGTGTTCACCGCCCGTCGACAGGACCGATACTGGCGCCGGTATCGGGCACTGCGGGAGGAGGCGCAAGCGATCTTAAAACTGGATCTCAGACGTGGAGGAATGAGAAAATGAAAATCACACGCAGACTGTTCAACACCATGGCGGCGGGCGCAATGCTTTCCGCCGCCGCGATGCCGGCGCTGGCGGCCGACATGCCGGCCCCTTTCGACAAGCCGGAGGACGTCACCATCGCGCTGGTGCGTTATCTTTCGACCGGCGACTTCTTCCAGTCCTATCTGGCTGGCGTCGAAGCCCAGTCGAACGCGCTCGGCCTCAATCTTCGCGTGCTCGACAGTCGTCAGGATGCGGCCCTTCAGGCGGATATGGTCGATCAGGCGATCGCGCTCGGCGTCGACGGCATCATCATCCAGCACGGCCTGACGGAAAGCATGCGCGAAGCCGCACAGCGCGCCGTCGATGCCGGCATTGATGTGGTTGCCTTCGACGTGAACGTCGAAAACGACGCCATTCCGCAGATCGAACAGTCGGACCACGATCTGGCCCGTCTGTCGCTGGAACAAGCAATCAAGGACAATGGCGACAGCTTCAAGGCCGGTTATGTCTATGTGCCCGGCATTGCGCCGCTGGACCGCCGCGACGAGGTCTGGCAGGAGTTCAAGGAGAAGTATCCGGGCATCGATGAAGTGGCGACCTTCGGCACGCTCGACAACCCGATTGCCAACTCGGTTGCCAACCAGGCGCGCTCGGTTCTTTCGGCCAATCCGAACATCACGGTCATGTTCGCGCCCTATGACGAATTCGCGAAGGGCGTGAAGATCGCCGTCGACGAAGCCGGCATGTCGGATGCGATCAAGATCTATTCGGCCGACGTCTCGACATCCGATATCGCCGCCATGCGCGAGCCGGGCAGCGCCTGGGCCGCCACCGCGGCCACCAATCCGGCTGTCGTCGGCGAAGTGTCCGTCCGCGCGCTGGCAATGATGCTCGCCGGCGAGGACCCCGGCCACAACGTTATCGTGCCGCCGACGCTGATCACCCAGCAGGTTCTGCTCGATGACGACATCAAGAACATGCAGGAGCTGAGCGCAAAGATGCCGGCATTCGCCCACGCCGATGTCGCCACGCCCGACTGGATGCCCCTGCCCGACCGGCAGTAGGTCGACATTCTCCCAAGCGTATCAGGCGACCACCGCCTGATGAACGCTGCGAAGCGAGCCCTGGCGACCTGCCGGGGCTCTGTTTGTTTGTTGACAAACCTCGTGGGTCATCACGACGTTGCCACGCTCTCTGCCGGAGGATTTTGTCACCAGGCTGAGTCCCGGTTGTCGGCCGCAACTCGTCATTTCAGTTGCTCAGGAAGTCCGAACCGATCAGGTTGAAATGTGTTGTCACGCTGTAGGAGCGCAGTTTATCGGTGATGATCCGCTTTGGAACAAAGCCCTAGCGCTGTAACAACACAACCAGCAGGCGCCTGGCCGCCCTCGTGTCACGGCGCTTCTGCAAGATTTCTTCGAGAACGGTGCCATGCTGATCGACGGCGCGCCATAGCCAGAATTTTTCTGCGGCGCATTTCACAACGAACTCGTCCAGATACCAAATATTGCCGGGTGCCCCTGTCGTCGCCGCAAATTGCGAGCGATCTGGGTCCGAACTTGGCGATCCAGCGGCGGGCCGTCTCATAAGAAACATCGACACCACGCTCAAGCAGCATTTCCTCAACTTTGCGCAGCCTCAGATTAAACCGCAGGTAAAGTCAGACTGCATGAGCAACGATCTGGGGAGGAAAACGGTGACGCTTGAAACTGATATCGGATGCCAGCATCGCCGAAGTCTACAACCAACCCGAAACGTAGGTAAATGCGGACAGGTTAATGTGACAACACCCTCTAAAGCCGTGCAAACCAGGTCGCGATCGACGGAAAGGCGACGATCAGGGCGAGCGAGACCAGCATGGCGCCGACGAAGGGCATGGCGCCCCTGAAGATATCCGAGACCTTCAGCGACCGGTCCTCGACGGCTGTCTTGATGATGTAGACCGATAGGCCGAAGGGGGGCGTCAGCAGCCCGACCTCCACGGCCACCACCGTCAGAACCCCGAACCAGATCAGATCGAACCCGGCGGCCTCCGCGACCGGCAGCGCAATCGGCAGCAGGATCAGCATGATCGAGATGGAATCGATCAGACAGCCAAGTGCGATGATCAACAGCAGATAGAGCAGCAGGAAACCATAGGGGCCGATCGGACCGGAGAGCAGGGTTTCGGCGAGGAAACGCGGCACGCCGGAAAGCGCCAGCATGCGGCTGAAAAAGGTCGCGGCCAGGATCAGGAACAGAACGGAGACGGTGATCTGACCGGTCTCAACCAGCAATCGCCAGAACGAGCGCGGCGTCAGCGAGCGGCGGATAAGCGCGATCAGCAAAGCGCCAAGCGCCCCGGCAGCGCCCGC
>NZ_DEPM01000073.1:25669-26225 GCF_002358775.1 Martelella sp. UBA3392 | reverse complement strand
CGTCGGGTTCAGAAACCCGCCATAGAGACCGCCGAGCACCAGAACCATCAGGAAGACGATCGGCACAGCCTTTCGAACGAGCGCCAGCCAGCCGATGTCCTCCTCCTCCAGCACCGGCTTTTCCGCCGTGAAGACGAAATCCGGCTTCAGCCATGCCAGCAGGAATATGGTGGCCGAGAAGGCGATGGCGAGCAGGATGCCCGGGCCAACGCCCGCGAGAAACATCCGGCCCACCGATTCCTCGGCCAGCACCGCATAGACGACCATCAGCAATGACGGCGGGATCAGCATGCCGAGGACGGACGAGCCGGCAACCACGCCGGTGGCAAATTTGGCGGTATAGCCATGGCGCGTCATTTCCGGCACGGCGACCCGGCTGAAGACCGTGGCGGAGGCGATAGAAACCCCGGTAATGGCGGCAAAGACGGCATTGGCGAACACGGTCGCGATGCCGAGCCCCGCCGTGATCCGCCCCATCAGCTTCTGGAACACGTCGAACGTATCCTTGCCGACCTTCGAGACGGTCACCAGAAGCCCCATCAGCACGAACAGCGGC
>NZ_DEPM01000073.1:0-25370 GCF_002358775.1 Martelella sp. UBA3392 | reverse complement strand
AGCCCCATCAGCACGAACAGCGGCACGATGGCGTAAAGATATTCCCTGAGCGAATTGTTGGCGACCGCGCCGAGCATGCGCATGGACACGACCTCGCCGCGAATGGCCGAAACGCCGACAAAGGAAACGAACAGCATGCTGATGCCGATCGGCATGCCGAGATAGATCAGCACCAGCAGGCCGGCGATCGCCAGACCTCCGATTTCAAGCGGACTCATGGTCGCTCCCCGGCTTTGACAGAGGCGGCTAGGTCCCCGACCGCCCGAAACAGAAACTCGCATGCGGCAACAGCGACCCCGAAAACGATGAAGGCGCGGAACGGCCAGACCGGCAGCGTGGCAATGCCGGAAACGCCGATATACTCCCCGGATATCCAATCCTTCTGAAGGATCAGAAAGCTGGACCATGCTATCAGGCCAATCATCGCCGCGCCGGTCAGGTTGAAGAGCGCCGACAGGATGCTGCCGGCCACCGGCCGTTTCAGCCTGAAGCCGGGGAAGAAAATCTCGGTGCGCGCCAACCTGTCGGCGCGGATGGTGGTGGCAAGCTGAAGCGAAACGATCATCACCAGCAAAAGCGCGCCAAGCTCGGAGACCAGCGGCAGCGACGAGCCCAGCAGGTTGCGCATCACGATATCGGCGGAGATGACCAGCATCAGCACCAGAATGAGCACGGTTCCGAGCGCGGCGAGACCGTCAACGAGGATCTGCCACGCCCGGGTCAGGGCGTTCGGAGAGCGCCCGCCGGGCTGGCGGGCGTTTTCTGTTGCGGACGACATATGCGCGCGCCGCCTACTGGTCCCAGTCGCGCATGGGCGTTTCACCGCGCTCGCGCAGGCCGTCCATATAGGCGCTCAGGAATTCGCGTGCGGGAAGTCCCTGCGCTTCCAGGTTATCCGCCCATTCGCCGGCAAGATCCGGCAGCATCGCAACCCAGGCCTCGCGCTCTGCCTCGGGCATTTCCACCAGCGTTACCGGCGGGTTCTGGTCCGCGCCCAACGCAACCATATCCGTAAGGGCTGCCTCATGGCCTTCCAGCAACTGCTTGCCGTGGGCCGCGGTGTAATATTTGCCGGCCTCGATCATCGCGTCCTGAACTTCTTCCGGCAGCGTGTCCCAGACATCGCGGTTGATCGCGATCGCGCCCGAGAATGAGACGGCCGCATCGAAGCGGTTGAGATAGGGCGCGACCTCATAAAGCTTTGCCGGCTTGGCGCCGAGCGCGAGCGTCAGCACGCCGTCGGAAACGCCTGTCTGGATGTCGGTGTAGAACGTGGTCAGCGCACCGTCGACGGCATTGGCCCCGGTGCCTCGCAGCCAGGTGCCGAGCACGCCGGGCGCGGAGATCTTCATGCCGTCGATATCGGCAATGCCCTCGATCGGCTCCTTGGTATAGATGTCGTACATGTCGGTTCCGGTCAGGCCGAGAACCTTGAGGTTATATTGCTCCCACTCCTCGCGAAAAGCCTCGTTGTTCTCCATCAGATCCTCCATCACCTCAAGCTGAAGCTGCGGATTGGCGGTGGAGAACGGCGCATAGCTTGTCGCCTGGCTGAGCGGCAGTTTGGCCGGCTCCAGCAGCGAGAACACCCAACCGATATCGGTGATGCCTTCTTCAACGGATGAAAGCGTGGCATTGGCCTTGTAGAGCTGGCCGCCGAATGCCTCGTTCCAGTTGATCTTGTAGTCGCCGGTCTCGGCGAGGATTTCATCGGTCTTCGCCATGAAGTGGGTCTGGATCATGCCCACCCACGGGATCATCGTCGGATGGCTGGAAGCCACTGTCAAATCGATGGTTTCCTGCGCCAAGGCCGCCGAAGGTATCGCCAGCATGACGGCCGTTGTCAGTCTGAGAAAGTTACGCATATTTGCTCCTCCCGAAAGATGCGTTCAGTCCATCACGAATGTCTGTGTCGAATAGTCGAGCCGGATCGAGACCCGCCCCTCATTGATCATCCAGGGACGCACCCTGAAACGTCTGGCACCCGCCTTGTGCATCGGGTCGTTGCGGGCGATCTCGACCGCGGCATCGGCATTTTCTGCCCGGATGACCACCATGCCCTCGCCTGCCCAGCGCTCGCCATCGTCGGAGAAGAGCGGACCTGCGGCATAAAGCACGCCATCCCTTTCCAACCCGACTTGGTAGGCCAGGTGCGCCTCCATGTTTTCAAAGACCGGTCCCATGCCGTTCGTCGCTTCGGTGAAGATGGCGAACAGCTTTTTCTGCAGCATGGCCTTGCTGGCCTCCATCACGGCTGCTGCCGGAACCGTCTCTTCTGTCTCTTGCATGCCGGTCACCTCCTCCCTGTGTCCGCAACGAAACGCGCGTGTCAGCCCGCCTTCCGGCGGGCAATCTCGGCGCGTATTTCCGCACCGTGCTGGTCGAGCAATGGCGGCGCGACAATGTCTGTTTCGACCTGCTCATCGAAGCTGTAGGGCGGCCGCACGGTCTTGGTCTTGCCCTTTTCGGGATGGTCCATCTCGACCGCGATCTGCAGATGCTGCGCCTGGGGATCGTCGAGCGCTTCATCGGAATCATAGGCCGGTGCGTGGGGTACGCCGGCCTCGAGCAGTTTTTCGCACCATGCGTCGCGCGTTTTCGTCTTGAAGACCGGTGTCAGGATTTCGATGAGGTCGTCCTGATGCTGGATGCGTTCCAGACGCTCGGCAAAACGGGGGTCATCGGCAAGCTGCTCCTGCCCGGTCGCCTCCAGCAGCCCTTCCCAGAACTTGGCGGGCGAGGACATGTGGATCGCCACCCATTTGCCGTCGGAACATTCGAATGTGTAGCTCTGCGACACGGTCGGCCGTGAGAGCGGGCCCATGACCTCGTCCACGGCGAAATAATGCGTGAAGCTGTCGAGGTTGAAATGGGTCATCGCCTCCAGCATCGAGATATCGATCCGTCGTCCCTTGCCGGTGGTTGCGCGCTCCAGAAGCGCGGCGAGAATGGCCATGGCCGCATATTGCCCGGTGAGCGCATCGGCAATCGCTGGGCCGATCACGCGCGGATTGGTCGGCGGCGTCACAAGGCGCAGGAAACCGCTTGCCGCCTGGGCAACGGTGTCGAAGGCCGGGCGATCCCGCGCCGGGCCCGACTGGCCGAAACCGGAAATCGCGCAATAGACCAGATCGGGTTTGACCTTGCGCAGATCGTCTTCGCCGACGCCCAGACGTTCGGCAACGCCCGGCCTGAAATTCTGGATGAACACATCGGCGGTCGAGACGAGATCGCGCAGAAACGCCAGTTCGGCCGGGTCCTTTGTATCGATCGCGATCGAGCGCTTGTTGCGGTTGTAAGTCTGGTAGTGCGGCGAATAGAGGCCGCCCTTGAAGGCGCGGAAGGGATCGCCGGCGCCGGGCCGCTCGACCTTGATCACATCGGCGCCGAGATCGCCGAGATGCATGGCCGCAGCCGGCCCGGTGATATAGGTGCCGAGTTCGATAACCCTGATATTCTTGAGAATCTTGACCATCCGGCTTCCCCGCTCAGTTGCTTCTGTCCGCGGCCTTGGGGCCGTCATATTCGATCGCAAGATCCGCCTTGTGCGACATGATGAAACCGATAGAGCGCCGGCTTTCCTCAAGGAGATGCGCGGAGAGACCGGCGGTGCGGGCGAGGATCGGAACCGCCTTCATGGCCTCGGCCGGCCAGCCGGCATCGAGGATCGTCGCGGGAATGGCGCCCGAGACATTGATCGGAAGCGGCCGTTCGATAATCCCCGGCGCCACCTTCGCCAGCACATGGAGCGCTTCGATGTGACGTCCCCTGATGTCCAGTTCGGCGGCTACCTCCAGCAATCTGTCGGCGCGCGGATCGCCTGCAGAATGCTGCGGATGGCCAAGCCCCGGCACCTTCTTGCGCGCGGCCTTCAAGGCGGTGACGCTTTCGATCGCGGCCTTTTCCAGATCGCCGCCCATGCTGTCGGCCTTCTCGACCACGGAGACGAGAAACTGCCCGGCCACATCCGAGGAACCGGCAACGACGCTGCCCATGCCGAGAATGCCGGCGGCGATCGCCCCCTGCCAGGCTTCCGGTCCGGCTGCAAGCGTCATGCGCGCGGCCTGCACGCTTGGCACCAGGCCGTGTTCGGCGATCGCGACCAGGCAGGCGTCCATCATGCGCCGCTGCGCCGGAGCAGGTTTTTCGCCGGTCACGAGAAGCCAGAAGTAATCGCTGAAGTCGATCTTTCCGATCAGATCGCCGCACAGGTCGTGGCCGCGCACCGTGATGCTCTCGGCATCGGATCCGGCAATGGCGGTGAACGCGCCGTCCTGTTTACCTATTCGCATAACAAACTCCCTTTTCGCTGTGCGAAATAATTTCCTATTGCCGAAATCGTAGAGAGCAATTAGTCTAGCGTCAAGTTGAAAGCGAGCCGGCCTGTCTCACACGGTCGGGACCAGTTTTCGGCGGGAGGACGAACCGGGGCCGCGCGGCCAGTCGGTGGCGGGCAAGCCCTTGTTTTCAGGGGCCGCCTCAACCAATCTGGCGCCAGATGAAACCGGTTCTTGAGGAAAATGACGTGGCTGAAATTCTGAAGATCGTCGAAGAGAGCGACAGACCTGCCGAATTCGTGGAGGCGCTGGCCAAGGGGCTTGCGATTCTCGAATGCTTCGACGCCGCCCATCCCCAAATGACCCTGAGCGAGGTCGCGCGCCGCGTCGGTCTTTCGCCAGCGGCCGCCCGCCGCAGCCTGATCACGCTGCAGACGCTCGGTTATGTTGGCCAGACCAACAAACATTTCCATCTGCGTCCCAAGGTGATGACGCTGAGCTCGGCGTTTTATTTCTCCGCCCGTATCGACGAGGTTCTGCAACCCAATCTGCGCATGCTTGTCGAGCAGTTCGGCGATGCCTCTTCGATCGGAACGCTTGATGGCGACCATGTCATCTATGTCGCTCATGTTTCGGTTCAGCGCGCCCGCCGCGCTGCCGCCGTCGTCGGCGCGCGCTATCCCGCAGGCGCCACCTCGCTCGGCCGCGTTCTGCTCGCCGGTCTCTCCGACGAGGCCCTCGAACACTATCTGAAAACCGCAAGGCTCGAAGCGCTGACCTCCAAGACGGTCACCGACCCCGATGTGCTGCGCGAAAAGATCATGGCTGTCCGGGCCGATGGCTATGCCACGACCGTCGATCAGCTCGACTATGGCATCACCGCGCTTGCGGTTCCGATCAGGAACTTCGAGGGCCGCACCATCGCGGCGCTCAACACCTCGGGCTACACCGGCATGGCAACACCCGAAAGCATGATCGCCGAGCGCCTGCCCGCGCTCAGGGAGGCGGCATCGCATATCGCGCATGCCATGAGCCGGTATCCGGTTCTGCAATCGACAATGGGGACCTGATCGACGTTCGGGTTTTCCGCGCAGGTTCAAGGGAGGAGAAACCATGTGCAGGCTTTGCGATATTTCCAGACGGCATCTGCCCTACCCGGCACTCGGCCCCGCCGGCGGCGGCGCGGGAGCGACGGCGATGCCGGCGTCATCGCCTGTGGCGGACGGCGTGCCGGAGGCCTGCGGGCGTGAAGGACAGCGCACGCTGATCCGCAACGGAATCATCCTGTCCATGGATGGCGCCGTCGGCGATTTCGAAAGGGGCGACATTCTGATCGAGGGGTCCCGGATCGTCGAAATCGCCGAGACCATTTCGGCGGACGACGCGATCGAGATCGATGCGGCGGGCAAGATCGTCATGCCGGGCTTTATCGATACCCATCACCACCAGTTTGAAACCGCTTTGCGCGGCCAGCTTGCAAACGCCATTCTCATCAATGATGGCCTGCCGGCGAATGCGCAGAACTATTACGAGACCGTTCTGCAATCCTTCTCGCTCGTCTACCGGCCGGAGGATGTCTATATCAACGAGCTGTTCGGCGCGCTGTCGCAGCTCGATGCCGGTGTGACGACGGTGATGGATGTCAGCCAGATCCACCACTCACCGGCCCATTCCGACGCCGTGATTTCAGCGCTGAAGGATTCCGGCCGGCGTTCGGTCTTCGGCTATTTCGAAGGCTGGGGCGACGACGCCCAGTATCCGGGCGATGCGGCAAGGCTGCGCGAACAGTATTTCTCTTCCAACGACCAGTTGCTGACAATGATCATGGGCGGCGAGATCTACCTGCCGTTTCATGAACAGTCCTGGAAGACCGGACGCGACCTCGACCTGCCGATCGCGCTGCATGTGGTCGGCACATTCGGCATGCAGCCGACATTCGACGGGCTTGGCGCGGGCGGCGCCTTCGGGCCGGACAATATCTTCATCCACATGACCGGCATGTCGGAAGACGGCTGGAAATACGCCCGCGATGCCGGCGCCCATATCTCGCTGTCCGTGCCGATCGAGATGCAGATGCGCCACGGCACGCCACCGATCCAGAAGGCGATCGACTATGGCATGAGCCTTTCGCTTTCCACCGATGTGGAGTGCACGATGACAGCCGATTTCTTCACCCAGATGCGCGCCATGGTCACCATGCAGCGCATGTTCGCCAATGAAAAGGCGCTGGGCGGCGAGGCGTATCCGGCGCTGCTGACCGCGCGCGAGGCAATCCGGGCGGCCACGATCGGCGGCGCGGAGGGCCTGAAGCTCGACCGCCGCACCGGTTCGCTGACGCCCGGCAAGGACGCCGACATCATCCTGCTGGATGCCGAGGCGCTCAATGTCGCGCCGCTCAACAATGTGCCCGGAACCGTGGTCACGCTGATGGAACGTTCGAATGTCGACAGCGTGCTGGTGGCCGGCAAGGTCCGCAAGTGGAAGGGCAAGCTTGTCGGCGCGGACATTGCCCATCTGCGCGGCGAGCTAGAGAAGAGCCGCGATTACATTTTCGAAAAGGCCGGCATCGCCCGGTCGCTGTTCGGCGACTGAAGCGGCAGGCCGCAAAGACGAGGGAATGAGCCCGCGCGCGGCAATTTCAACCGCGCGGGCTTTCGAGGACATCCGACAAGAGGAGAGAGAATTGGCAAAACTCGTTGCAACGCTGGCGTCGACCCACCACCCCTTCTACCTGAAGGCCACCACGGCGCCGCCCGAACAGCAGATGCCCGAAGCGCCGACCTGGAAGCGCAAGATCGAGGCCTATCGCGAAACGCTGGCAAAGGCCGAACCGGATGTTCTGGTGATGATTGGATCCGATCATTTTCACCAGATCTTCCTCGACAACTGCCCGCAATTCCTGATCGGCAAGGCGGAGCGCTACGACGCGACCTTCTATAATGAGGAACGCGAATTCGGCATTCCGAAATATGTGCTGGAGGGCGACGAGGCGATGTCGCGCTTCATGCACCAGTCGCTGATGAACCAGAATTTCGATTTCGCCTTTTCCAACGAGCTGAAAATCGATCATTCGATCATCTGCCCGATCATCACCGTGCGCCCGCAAAACGACCTTCCGGTGGTCCCGATCTATACCAACATCTTCGCGCCGCCGCTGCATACGCCGAAGCGCTTCTATGAGGTCGGCCGCGCTATCCGCAAGGCGATCGACGACTTCCCCTCCGACAAGCGCGTTGCCGCCATTGGCACCGGGCATCTGTCGCTCGAACTCGGCGGCCCCCGCCAGTTCATGGAAACCGGGCCGGACCCTGTATTCGACAGGCAGGCAATCGAATGGCTGCGGAACGGCGATATCGACGCCATTCTCGAAAACGTCACCCATGAGAGCATGGCCCGGAGCGGCAATGCCACCCATGGCTTCCTGAACTTCATCCTGATGCTTGGCGTCGCCGGGCCGGAAGGGGCGGACTATGTCGACAATCTCGACCTGTTCCACACCATGGAAGCCTATTTCACCTGGTATCCCAAGGAGGCCGCGGCATGAGCAAATATTACGTCAACAAATTCCTCTATACTGTCGACCGCGATCCGGAGCTTCTGCAACGCTACATCGATGAGCCGCGCAGCTTCGTCGCCACCTGGGAACAGTCGATCGGCCCCAAACTGCTCGGCAATGACGTGGAAGCCTCGACGGTGCACAGCCTTACCCATGAAGAGCGGGAGGCGCTGATCAACCACGATTATCAGGCCCTGTTCGAAATGGGCGCGCATTTCTTCCTCAATCTGACGATCTTCATCGGCATTTATGACGAGCCCTATCTGAAGAAAAGCGGCCCCCTGTCGTTCCAGCGCGAATTCGCCGCAAGGCTTCAGGACTGGCACGGCAAGGACTATCCGAGCGTCGAAACCTAAGGTTCGTCGCCTCCCCTCGCGGCGGCCTGAACAGACGGGCGTTTTGAAGTCGTCGCTGAAATTCGATTTGTCGATTGCTGCCTTCCTGCTTCATTTCAAGGCAGGAGGGTGCCTTCGTTTGGCGGGGCAGTTCGCGGCGATCTCCGGTTTGTCGGCTAGGCGGCGGATCGGCCAATGCCGTTGACCGGGTAATGCAGCTTCTCATCGCGGGCCAAGCGGACCGCCTCTTCGGCGACCTTGCGCTTCAGTTCCCGAGCCGCCTCCTCGGAATACCAGGCCATGTGCGGGGTCACGAGGCAGTTGGGCGCTGCAAGCAGCGGCGATGTCGCCGGCAGCGGCTCGTGCTCGGCCGTGTCGATACCGGCGCCGCCGAGATGGCCGGAGACGAGCGGTGCGGCGAGCGCAGCCTCGTCGATGATGCCGCCACGAGCGGTGTTGATGACGAGCGCACCCTTCTTCATGCAGGCGAACTCCGGGGCGCCGAGCAGGCGGCAGGTCTCGGGCGAGCGCGGGCAATGGATCGAGATGACGTCGGCGATCTGTAGAAATTCATCGAAGGTCACCGGCTCGTCGGGAAATTCCTTCCTGAGGTCCGGCTTGTAGGGATCGCAGAGCACCACCCGGCCGCCGAGCGCCTCCGCCTTGCGGGCGAACAGGCCGCCGATCCGGCCAACGCCGAGAACGCCGATGGTCATCTCCTGTATGCGCCGCACCGGGATCGTCTGGCGGTAGTCCCACGCGCCCTTCCGGCTGTTGGCGGCAATCATCGGGATCTTGCGGATCAGCGCCAGCATCAGTGCCAGCGCATGATCGGAAACCTCGTTCATGCCGTAATCCGGCACATTGCAAACCTGGACGCCGTGGCGGCCGGCGGCATCGAGGTCGACATTGACCACGCCGACGCCGTATCGCACGATCAACCCGAGTTCGGGGCTGAGCGCCGAAAGCACCTTATCGGTGAACGGGCCATACTGGTTGAGGATGACGTTCGCGCCCTTGCAGCGGGCGATCATCTCGTCCTCGGTGCGGCAGGCGAAGTGCTCGAAACCAAGGCCGGCCCATTCGTTGGCGAGCGCCTTGGTGAGCTGCGCGATACCGCCCTTGCTCGCGGCATAGGCGGGCACGGTGAAGCCGCCGAAGAAGCTCAACAGCGAGGCGATGTTGACGATCTTGCCGCCGCCCTGCGGCAACATCACCTTTGCCGCGCGCTGGCAGAGATCGAAGACGGCGGTGAGGTTGACCTCCAGCACCGCCTGCCAGTCATCGAGCGGAAATTCCTCGCTCCGGTGGCGCCGCTGGACGCCGGCGGCCGTGACCAGAATGTCGAGCCGGCCGCCGATGAGGGCGACCGCCCGGTCGAAGCCGGCCCCGCGCGCCGTCGTATCGGCAAGGCCAACGGCGAGGCCCTGGCAGGCGAAGCCGCGTTGGCGGAACCCGACGGCAACCTCTTCGGCGCGCGCGTCCGAGCCGAAGATCACGACCTCTGCGCCTTCCTCGAGCAGGGCCTCTGCGATGCCATGTCCAAGGCCGCGTGTGCCGCCCTTTACAATGGCCTTGCGGCCTTCAACGCTGAAGCGTGTCATCCCTTTTGTCCCCAATTTCAGGCCTGGCAGTCGATCAGCACCTTGACGGTGTTGTTGGACGGATCCGCAATCATGTCGAAGCGACCGGGATTGGGAGACACAGGCGGGCACCGTCGAGCTGCGCATTCCAAAGCTTCGCACCGGCAGCTATTTCCCGAGTTTTCTCGAACCGCGCCGCATGGCAGAGAAGGCTCTGACGGCTGTGATCCAGAAAGCCTATATCCAGGGTGTTTCGACCCGCACGGTTGATGACATGGTCAAGGCCATGGGCATGAACGGCATCTCCAAGAGCCAGGTCTCCCGCCTGTGTGAAGAGATCGACGACAAGGTGAAGGCCTTCCTCGACAGGCCCATCGAAGGTGAATGGCCCTATCTGGAGGTTCGGCGCGGCGGTCGTATCGTCTCCGTCGCCGTGCTCGACAGCGCATCGGCCGTTCTTCGTGACCTTATAGAAGAGGCCCATCTCCTCGAGCACGACGCAGTTGCGCGGGATTTTGAATCGGCTGACACCGAGTCGAACCGCAAGAACTTGAAGGGGCAGTGTGCCGCCATCCAGCTGCGGGTCATAGATCAGCCCGATCAGGCTCTTCGCAACATTGGCAGCAGGTTCACATACCTGTTCGGCCGGTTCTCGATGACACTCGCAGTCCTGATTGAATGCACACCCACTGTACCAGGCGGAATCGGCTCCAGTACCGGTGTTCTGTCGAACCACACAAACGGATCATGAGGCTGCGCCTATGCCGTTCTCCGCGTCTTGAACCCTCTCATGGGTCTGATCAGTTGCTTGCGCATGCGGTCGATTTATGTTTGTCACCGGAACTTGCACATTGAGCGTTTTCAACAATTTGTGACTGTGTCGCCATTGGCAAGGTTGCTCTCGCTGCGCCTCACTTCATAGTCAGTCCGGTCAGGTTGTGTGTGTGAACGTGTTCGCCGGTCCTTGCCGGACGCATCATCCGGCCAATGACTTCGCCATTCTTCCGGACCTCCGCGCCATCGGGCAGGTCAACGACCGCGAACTTGTGGTACCGGGGGATGTCGTTCTGGATCCTTAATGGTCGTGTCTGTGTGCCCGTGCGGATATCCAGGACCTCGCCCGCCTTGAGCGGGACAAGGGCAACACCGACAGAGTCGGAGCCGTCCTGAACGATGACCTTTTGACGCGTATTCTCCATTACAGCGATGCTCCGATGCGGGTTACGACTTCTTCGCCTTCCTCCAGGATCTCGCCGAAGGTCGAGGCGCCGGAAGCCGTCTCCAGGATGTGTTTTGTCAGCCGCTCGGTCGCTTCGTCCATCGAGAGGGTTCCGAGCAGGAGGCCGCTGGCGTCGAAATCGATCTGCTCGGGAAGGTTCACGCAGGTGTCGACATTGGCCGAAATCTTGATGGTCGGGGCAAGCAGGCTGCAATAGCTATTGCCGGGCCCGGTCGTGAACAGAACGATATGGGCGCCCGCCGCCGTGAATCCAGACAACGATTCCGGTGCGTAAAACGGCTGATCCATGAGCCAGCATCCCGGCCCCGCCGGAGCTTGGCCGTGCGCGAGCAAGCCGAGGATCGGGCTTGTACCTGTCTTGTGGATCGCGCCGAGCGACTTCTCTTCAAGCGTTGTCAGCCCGCCCGCGATGTTGGTCGGGCTGGGGTTGTTGCCGATCAGGTCTATGCCCGCGGATTTCGCGTGGTCCATGCGTCGGGCAACAGCGCTTTGGATCGCTTCCGCGATTTCGGGCGAAGCCGCCCGCCGATTGAGGACATGTTCGGCGCCGAACCATTCCATCGTCTCACCAGCGACGAACCGGCCCCCCTCGGCGACGACATGATCAGCGATGCGGCCAACCAGCGGATTGGCCGCAAGACCCGAACTGGGATCGGAGCGCCCGCATTCGCCCGCCAGAAGCAGCTCGGAAATCGAAGCCGGGGTGCGAAGCTGGCGGCTGAGCTGACGCATGAGCCGAGCGCCAACGCGGATGCCCAAATCCGTCAACCGAAGGGAATCCTGGCGGTTCTCGTCGAGAAGCAACAGTTCGACCGGCCGTCCGGTCGCAACGATCTGATCGCGGTATTCCTCAGCCTCGGGTTGTTTACCGCTCAAAAGCAATACGGCGCCAACGTTTGGATGACGCGCAAAGCCAAGCAGCATCCGGTTGCGCAGGGCGCCGTCATCTCCGACCACACCGCTGCCAAAGGGCGTTGTGACGACCTTGGCCGCCGGAAGCGCCTTTCCGATGCGCCGAGCGGCTGGCCCTGTCAGTCCCGTCGTCGACAAGATCAGCAGGTCATTGCGCACGCCGACGGATCCATCCGCGCGACGGAAACCCTGAAACTCTTGACTCATGCTATTGCCAGTCCAGCTAGAAAGTTTCGATCCAGGGACAGCCCGTGTCCCTGCGGCACAGGGATTGCGCCATTGGTGACGACCATCGACTGCCCTCTGAGGGCGTCGAGGATCGGGGTTTCGTCAAAGCCGTTCATGCACTCGATCGTCGCGTCGTTCATTCGATCAGATCCCGCTTCCGCAGGCGCGCGCCGCGCCATTCGCCCCAGAACGACCAGATCAGCATGATGACCGAAACCGCCAGGAACAGCGCCGCGACGGGTCGGGTGAAGAGCGGCTCGATCGATCCTGCCGAGGCCATCAGACCAGAGCGAAGCTCGGATTCCGCAAGGACGGCCAGAATGAAGCCAATCACGAACGGCGCAAGCGGAACCCTGATCTTTTCGAGAACGAACCCGATCACCCCGAATGCGATCGTGACCCAGACATCGAACGGACGGTTCTGCAAGGAATAGGAACCGATCAGGCAGAACATCAGAATGATCGGCATCAGATAGGCGGTCGGAACCAGGATCAGCTTCGACATCCATTTCACCGACAGCAGCATCACGACCAGCATCATGACGTTGGCGATCAGATGCGTGGAAATGATGGTGTAGGGCACCTCGGGGTTGGTCACGAAAAGCAGCGGACCCGGTTGCAGATTGTGCATCAGCAGAGCGCCGATCAGGATGGCGTCGATCACGCTTCCGGGGATGCCCATCGTCACCAGCGGCACGAGGGCGCCGCCGATCGTCGCGTTGTTGGCGGCCTCCGATGCCACAACGCCGTCTTCGCATCCCGTGCCGAACTTCTCGGGCGTCTTGGAGAGATTCTTGGCCGCTGTATAGGCGCAGATCGATCCGATCGAGGCCCCGATGCCCGGCAGGATGCCGATCCAGGTTCCGATCACCGAGGACCGGATCAGGTTTACCGCCTGCCGCTTCCAGTCGGCAAGGCTCATGAAGATGCCCTTGTTCGAGGCGGTAATCCGCATCACCGGCCGCTCGGCGTCGATGATGTATTTCAGGACCTGGCTGACGACAAACACGCCCAGCAGAACCGGCAGCAGGTTGAACCCGCCCGCCCAGGAATCGTATCCGAAGGTCAATCGCAACATGCCGGTACTGGGGTCGACCCCCGGCATGGACGCGAGCATTCCAAGGAAGCCGGCAAGCAGGCCTTTCACCATCGAACCCTGGCTCAGGGAGGCAATCAGCACCAGCGCCATGAGAACCATCGTGAAGTATTCCCAGGGCCCGAAATAGGTCGCCCAGACCGCCAGCGTCGGCGAAAGGGTGATCAGGAAGATCCAGGAGATGAGACCACCGACGAAGCTGGCCGTAATGCCAAGGCCGAGCGCGCGGCCGGCCTCGCCGCGCTGTGCCATCGGGTAACCGTCCAGGGTCGTCATCACCGAGGCGGGCGTTCCCGGCATGCGCAAGAGCGTGGCCGAGACCAGGCCGCCGCTGACAGAGCCGACATACATGGCGACCAGAAGGATCAGCGCGTCGTAATAGCTTCCCATGAAAAAGGTTAGCGGTACGGTCATCGTGATCAGCATCGACCCGCTCAGTCCCGGGATCGCGCCGACGACCGCTCCGAGAGTGACGCCGAGGAAGCACCAGAATAACGGCGCCGGGGTCAGGATATGTGCTGTTGCGGAAATAAAGGCATCCATGATCGTCGTCCCTGCCTACGGTAGGTCGATGTAGAAGAAGTTCTTGAACGCGTAGACCGTGACGATCCCGACAATCAGCGAGATCGCCACCGAGGGCAGGATCGTGCGAGGTCGAAATCCGTGCAGGACCAGCATCAGCGAGAGAAGAAACGCAGGCGTCAGAATGGCCGCGTTCAGCAGCCGAAGCTGGAGCGCCAAAGCGAACGCGATCGCAATGCCCAGACAGATTGCGGCCTTGTCGGTCCGACGCCGATGGCTCACCACTTCGTCATTCGGCGCGGGCGTCCGCCCGACCGCGGGGCGCATCGCGGCAAGCGCGCGCCAGATCAGGATCACGCAAAAGATCCCGATAATCACCGAGACGATCTGCGGGAGGGATGCGGACCCGAGAGGCTCGCGCGTCGAAGCGGGCAGACCGAGCGTCGACCAGAAGACCGACGCCACGACGCAAAGCAGCACCGAATAGACGCCAATCTCAAACCAGCCGGAAGACTGTTTGTCGTTCATGTTTCCAAATCTCTTGTTAGCCTTGCACCGCCCCGTCTCGGGAGCGGTGCATAAGGGACCCTACTCGCCGCGCAAACGCGCCCCGATCGCCGAGATCTTGGTCTTCTCGGTCTCCATTGCGGCGTTCAGTTCGTCGCCGGTAAGGATGATGTGCTCGACACCCTGCGCCTTGGTCTGCTGGCGCATGTAGTCGGTATCCATGGCCTTGACCATGGCGTCGCGGAACACGGCGACCCGGTCTTCCGGCGTGTCCTTGGGCATGAACCACCAGCTGTACATGCAGAACTCGGTATCGTAGCCGAGCTCGTGGAACGTCGGTACATCCGGGTAATCGGGATGCCGTTCGGGTCCCATGTAGCCGAGCACGCGCAGCCCGTTGGTCGACGTGCTCGACAGTGAAGAGGTAGAGGTCGCGTTGACCTCCGCATGGCCGCCGAGCAATGCGGGATAAGTCTTGGCGGTCCCGCCGAACTGGACATGCCTGAAACTCGCGCCAGGCACGGCGTCCTCGGCAAGCACGGAGGCGATGTGGTTCGCGCCACCCAGGTTGTCGGCCGAAATTATCGTGTCGGGATTTGCCTTCGCGGCTTCCAGAAGCTCGGGAAGGGTCTGATATTCCGACGATTCCCGAACGACAAGCATGTAGCACTGGCGGTCGGTGCCAGCGACGAGTTTGAAATCGTCGGGGCCGAAGTTGACGTTGCCCATGGCCTGTGCGCCGTTGGCAGCGACATGCCAGATCAGCGCGGTATAGCCATCCGGCTTGGAATCTTTCACCTGGCGCGCGCCGATCGTCCCGGCCGCACCAGGCACATAGCTGATAATGATCGGCACAGGCAGCAGATCATTGTCCTCAATCGCCTTGGCCATTATTCTGGCAGAGTTGCTGGTAAGACCGCCCTGATCGAACGGAACGATCAGCCGGATGGGCTTTTCAGGATATGTCTGGGCAGCAGCGCCGCCCCCAATCAACAACGCAATGGCCGCCACGGACCTCAACAACAGTTTCATATGGTCTCTCCTCCCTTTAGATCCCTTCAGAGCGTCGTGTATCCATCCGGACGCACGCGTGACGCTCTAACCTACTGAATCCAGGCATCATTCCTTCCGAAGATCGATCCCGATCTTTGGGTCGATGCGCTAGATTATTCTGACCGATCCTCCTCGGGCAGTTGCCGTCCTTCCAGAACGCGGCATGGTCACGCTTCGATGTCCGGGACGGCGTGATCCTCCACTTGCACGCGCCGCCCCGTGCCACAGCCGATCCGATCTCTCCCTGAACGAATATCTGGCCGGGCCGGCACAGGGGCCCCACGAGGCGCCTTGCGCAAACCCTCCCCGGGTCGCGAAGCCAGGCATCGCCTCGCTTTTCGCCGTTGGCGAAACCTCCCTGAAGCCTATCGCAAAAACAACCTGCGGTTTTGTAAAGTTTGTAATCACTATATCAATTATGTCAACACCTATTATATAGTGCTGACACTTTTGGGAGGGAAAGCCAATGGAGGACGACCTGTGACGCCCGATCTGCGCCAAGAAGCCACTCGCGAAGACCGTCCCCTTGTGGACCTGCTGCTTCAGCGCCTGGAGCATCTGATCCTCGAAGGGAATCTCAAGGCCGGCGATCGCCTGAAAGAAAAGAGTCTTGCGGCTCAGTGGGATGTCAGCCGTGGCCCCATTCGGGAAGCCTGCCGGATTCTTCAGGAGGCCGGCCTGGTCGAGGTCGTCCCCAACCGGGGCGTTATCGTCAGACGAGTGAAACTGCAGGACGTCCTGCACGAGTACGACGTCCGCGCCGCGCTGTGGCGGCTCGGGGGGCGCGAAGCCGCGCGGAACCTTTCGCATCGCCAGATGGACGGGCTTGACCGTCTGATCGCGAAGATGAATGCGGCGATCGGCGACAACGACATTGACGCTTATTTCAGGCTGAACACCCAGTTTCACGACGCCATTGCCTCGGCCACAGGGAACCTTCCGTTCATCGTTCTGCAACGACGGCTTGTGCTTCAGTCGCGTCTCTTCCGAAGCCAGTCGCCCGCGACGGAAACCGGCTTTCCCGAACGCAACGACGACCACCGGCTGATGCTGGAGGCCTTCCGGAAAGGCGATGCGGAGACGGCTGGCGCGTTGTCGGAAGAGCATGTCTTGCGCGGCAAGGCCCGGTTCATCGCCAGCCTTGAAAAAGCCGGGGCGCTGCCGGCGAACCATGACAGCTTTTCCTGACCGGGACCGGACCGCGTGCGCTGAATTCGTGCCGAGCATGGGAACAGTCATCGCATTCCCGCTCCCAATACGGTGGCTCGCTGCTCCGGCAGGCCCATGGAGGCCAGAACCGGTGAGGACTCCTGGACAGATTTGAAATCTTCCTTGCCGCCCATGCCGCGCCAATTGGCGAGGATGAGTGACTGCACAACCGCGCCGCCAAGGGTATTGCCGGGGCCGGTGACGATGAACAGATCGGGGGCGAACTCGCGCGCGACGACCGTTACGGCGCGGGTGAAATCATAGCTTTCCGTGACCTGGGCCCCCAGCGTGTAATCCCAGAGGGCATCGGTGCTGACCGTCTTCGGCCACCAGATCTCACCACGCCCGTCTATCAACGGCAGATCGGGTTGTGTGAAAAGCCCGGGCGACAGCATCGCGCGGCCCTGCGCGGCGACCGGCGCCTGCAATTCCGTGTGAAATGCCGCATGATTGCCGAGGCGCATGGGGAACCTGCCCTGCAGGGGCTCGACCGCCCCCTCAAACGCCGTCAATCCCGCCTCGTTTCCGGCAAGGACCAGCATTCCGCCAAGGTCGATCGACACTGAAAGGAAATGGTCGGGTTTCGCCGCGATGGAACCGACGATTGCCAGAAGCGCCGACTTTCGGGCCGGATCCGGGCGCCAGTCATCCCCGACGAATGGATAGATCACCTGTCCGCCGATCAGCGCCTCGTGCATCAGCGTGCCCATGGTGTTGGCAATCGTAAAGCCGTCCAGAGCCGAAACGGCGCCGGCGCAAGCGAGCGCCGAGTACCATCCCATGGAATTGCCGGTGACCGCGACGATCTTCACCTGCTCGCGATCAATCGACAGGAAGTCGCCGAGCGTCGCGGCATAGATCAGCCCCGCCGCATTGTCGCCGCGGGTGTGCGTGGCCATCGAGAAGCGGGTGGCGCCGTCAAGTTCCGAGAGCGTCGGCTGTCCTTCGGCGCTTCTTAGGGCGTCGAATTGCGCAAGCAGGCCCGGGTCGGGAAAGTGCCGCCCGAGATAGCCAAGCTCCGACTTGTTGTAGGTTCCCCGACCGGGACAGATGATGGCGGCCGTCTTCATGCCGATGCTCCCGTCAGGGCGCGAGCGGCGGCCACGATCGCCTCTGCCGAGGGCATCGTCGCGGCATAGGACGGGCCGGTGGCGATGAAACTGTCCTCGGCGCACAGGCGAATATGAGGGATCGTGGTGCGTTCGCTCATCAGCGCCATAAGCGATTCCGCCAGACCGCCGGTCCGGCGGGTCTCGTCCACGATCAGGACGTGCCTGCAGCCGGAAACCGCCTTTTCGATGGCCTCCTCCGGCAGCGGAGACAGCCAGCGAAGATCGATCACGCGCGTTGCGATTCCCGCCTGCTCCAGTTCCCGCTTTGCCTGCAGCGAAAGGTAGGCGCCGTTACCGAAGGTCACAATCGCGAGATCGCCGCCGTCGCCATGGATGCCGACTTCGCCGAGCGCGACACGCTGTGACCGGTCGGGATAAGCCGTCATCCATCCCTTGTCGCCCGCTTCATGCAGGTCGCGCGTGTGGTAGAGCGCGATCGGTTCCAGGAACACGACCAGTCTCTGTTCCTCCCGGGCCAGCCGAACGCATTCGCGCAGCATCATCGCGGCATCCGCGCCGTTGGATGGACAGGCCAGGATCAGCCCCGGAATATCGCGAAGCACCGCCACCGAGTTGTCATTGTGAAAATGTCCGCCAAAGCCCTTCTGGTAGCCAAGCCCGGCGATGCGCAGCACCATCGGATTGGTGTACTGCCCGTTCGAGAAGAACGGCAGCGTCGCGGCTTCCCCGCGAAGCTGGTCCTCCGCATTGTGCAGATAGGCAAGGAACTGGATTTCGGGAACGGGCAGGAAGCCGTTATGGGCGAGGCCGATCGCAAGCCCGAGGATGGATTGTTCGTCAAGCAGCGTGTCGATGACCCGAGACGCGCCGAAGCGCGCCATCAGCTTCTGCGTCACGCCGTAGACGCCGCCCTTGCGGCCGACATCCTCGCCCATCATCACGATCTCGCCGTGGTCGAGCATCAGGTCGGTCAGCGCCCAGTTGATGAGCCGCGACATGGTCTGGGGTTCGTCCATCGCCTTCAGATCGCCGCCGAAGACCCGCGCCCTGTCCTCGGTGCCTGGGCCGTTCGTCGGCTTGCAGGCGCGTGGCGGCGGTATGATGCTGGCCATGACCTCGCCGGCCGTCGACAGACGGGGGCGGGTGACAACCTCGGCTGCGATGCGCTCGACCCTTTCCGCGGTCTCGACATAGATTTCGAGGCTCTCCGCCGGCGTCGCTGCGCCCGCCTCGGCCAGGAGCCGCACGGTGTGCAGCAACGGGTCGTTCGCCTCTTCCGCTTCCACAAAGTCGCGCGACAGATAGGTCGTGGCCACATCGGCGCCGGCATGACCGTAGAGACGGACCGTGCGAACGTGCAGGAAAGCCGGCTTGCGGCGGGTGCGGACATAGTGCGCCGCCGCACGCGCCACCCGGTAGGTGTCGAAGATGTCGAGCCCGTCGCAGGCGAAGTACTTCAGGCCGGGCCGGGCCGAGAAGGTTGCGGCGATCCAGCCCTTCGGCGTCCGCGTCGATATCCCGATGCCGTTGTCCTCGCAGACGAACAGCAGCGGCAACGGAACCGATTGGTAATCTGTCCACTGCGCGGCGTTGAAGGCGCCCTGGGCGGTCGAATGGTTGCTCGACGCATCCCCGAACGAACACATCACGATCCCGTCATCCGCCAGGACCTTGTGTTCGGGCGGGTGACGGCGGGCGAGCCCGATCGAATAGGCCGCGCCAACCGCCTTCGGCAGGTGACTGGCGATCGTGGACGTCTGCGGCGGAATGGCCAGCATCTTCGATCCCAGCACCTTGTGCCGCCCGCCGGAGATCGGGTCTTCGGCGGAACAGGCAAAGGACAAAAGCATGTCCCAGGTCACGGACTGGCCCGGCACCTGGCTGGCGCGATGAATCTGAAAGGCCGCATCGCGGTAATGGAGGAAAGCCATATCGGTCGGCCGCAAGGCCGCTGCCACGGCAGCCATTCCCTCGTGACCGGAGGAGCCGATCGTGTAAAAGCCCTGTTTCGCCTCCTGCATCTTCCGGCTGGTGCGATCCAGCGCCCGACAAAGGCATCCGGAGCGGAAGAGGGACACGGCGCCCTCGCGTGAAAGCGGACCGGCCGGCGCCTTTCCGGCGGGCAGGTCTTGTCGGGCGACCCGCCGCAGGAAGTTTTCGTGAACGATTGTCGAGCGATCCATCGGGCCCATCCTCAGAAGAAGGCCTGCAGGTCTGTCTGGGCCCGCCCGAGGATCAGCGCGTGAACGTCATGCGTCCCTTCATAGGTGTTGACGGTCTCGAGATTGATCATGTGCCGCATCACCTGGAACTCTTCCGATATGCCATTGCCGCCATGCATGTCGCGTGAGGCGCGGGCTATTTCCAGGGCCTTGCCGCAGTTGTTGCGTTTGATCAGCGATATCATCTCGGGCGCGGCCCGACCTTCATCCATGAGCCGACCGACGCGCAGCGCAGCCTGAAGGCCAAGAGCGATCTCGGTCTGCATGTCCGCCAGTTTCTTCTGGAACAATTGGGTCTGGGCAAGCGGCCGGCCGAACTGCTTGCGATCGAGACCGTATTGCCGCGCGGCCTGCCAACAGAACTCGGCTGCTCCCATGGTGCCCCAGGCGATGCCGTAGCGCGCCCGGTTCAGGCACCCGAACGGTCCTTTCAAACCTTCGACGCCGGGCAGGAGCGCGTCTTCCCCGACCTCGACATTGGCCATGACGATCTCGCCGGTCACGGAGGCGCGCAAGCTCAGCTTGCCGGCGATCTTGGGCGCCGACAGACCTTTCATCCCCTTGTCGAGGACGAAGCCGCGGATCTTGCCGCCATGGGCTTCGGACTTGGCCCAGACGACGAAAACATCGGCGATCGGCGCGTTCGATATCCACATCTTGGTGCCATTCAGCACATAGCCGCCGCCGGTCTTTCTGGCCGTGGTTCGCATACCGCCCGGATCCGACCCCGCGTCTGGCTCGGTCAGCCCGAAACATCCGATGAATTCGCCCGTGGCCAGTTTCGGAAGGTATTTCCGGCGTTGGTCCTCGGAGCCGTAGGCATGGATCGGATACATCACCAACGAGGACTGGACGCTCATCATCGAGCGATAGCCGCTGTCGACTCGCTCGACCTCACGCGCGACGAGACCATAGGCGACATAGGAGGCGCCAACCCCACCATATTCCTCGGGCACGGTGACGCCCAGAAGGCCCATCTCGCCCATTTCGCGGAAGATATCCGGGTCTGTCGTCTCATCCCGATAGGCTGCGATTACGCGTCGCTGCAGGTTGTCCTGGGCATAGCCATGCGCGGCATCGCGTATCAGGCGCTCCTCATCGCTCAACTGATCCTCGAGCAAGAACGGATCTTCCCACGTGAATTTGGACAGAGAAGGTCCGTGACCGTCACTCATTTAGCATTTCCTCCCAGTACGTCACCTGTCGGAACAGGCCGATTTCAAATCATCCCCGAAACGGTCGATCAGGCGCTTGAATATTCTCCACCGCGCCAGTTGGCGTCGTCGCGGCCCCAACGATCACCGGACCGCGCCACCCCGCAACTCATTCCTCCAGAGAGCCTGCGCATGTTGAACCGGATTTAACTTGCATAAAATACGACCAAAAGGCATTTTTGCATGAGTTAACGTAATGAGTCGTCTGATGCAGATATCCAATCCACTGCCTTCCCTCGCGCTCCTGCGGTGTTTCGAAGCCGCGGCAAAGCACCAAAGCTTTACCGAGGCGGCAGAAGAGCTGGGGCTGACACAAGGGGCCGTCAGCCGACATGTCAAAGAGCTGGAAGAGCAGATCGGCGCGGCGCTCTTCCTGCGTCAGGGGCGCGGTGTCGGCCTGACCGATGCTGGACGAAATCTCTATCGGGAATTGACGCTCGACCTGGGACGATTGCGCCAGACGATCGGCAACGCCGTCGCTGCGGGAAGCCGCAAGGAAGTTCTGAGCATTGCGGTCCTGCCGACATTCGGCGCCCGATGGCTCATACCCCGGCTCACAAATTTCAAATCCGACAAACCGGATCTTGAGCTGGTGGTGCAAAGCCGCACCGAACCATTCAATATGGTGGAGAACGCTGTCGATCTTGCCATTCATTTCGGTGTCGAAGACTGGTCCGGCGCGCGCCTGACCCATCTGTGCAAGGAGAAACTGGCGGTCGTCGCAGCACCCAGGCTGATCGATGAATTCCGTCTGCGTGAACCCGCCAACCTGTTCCATGCGCCGCGGTTGCACCTGTCGTCGCGGCCGCTGCTATGGGACGCTTTGCGCCAGACGCTACCCACAGTGGAGGGATCATTGCGAACCGGCAGCTATTTCGACCAGTTCTCCCTGCTGATCAGCGCCGCCGTTGCCGGTCTCGGCGCCGCGATCCTGCCGACCTACCTGATCGAACAAGAGCTTCAGCAAGGGGCGCTTGCCGAAATCACTTCCGTGCCGGACATGCAGGAAAGAAGCTATTTCGTTGCAGTCCCGGCAGGAGAAATCAAACCTCTGACCGTCCAGTTCATCAACTGGATCCGCAAACAGGTTTCGCCACAACTGGGCTAGCGCACAAACGTGGCATCCCAGCGGACAGGGAGGCACCCTTGCGGCAGTCTCTGTCCAGCTGCTCCAGCGTAGATCTGTCGGTTGTCCAGGCTGTTGTCTCAAGCGCTTGGGAACGTACGCCTTTTTACATCTTAGGAAACGAGCTTGAGGTTGCAGACGCCCGTCGCCATGAATGGAGCCTGGTGCGTCTGTTCGACTTTTCCCTGGACGCCCCCGCATTCGAGCTCCGGCGTCCGCTCGAACCCCGCTGATGGCAACCCAGTTTCAGGCCGCCTTCAAATGAAGTCGGGTTCGAAAGGGCAATTGTTGTGAAGGGCAAAGGCATCGTCAGAGCCCTGCGGCAGCAGCCTTACTCCTCCTCGCCCTCCACCACGGCCACCATCACCTCCTCCTGCACGGCGGCTCTGCTGAGGAGGCCCGCATCCTCGAGCGCCTCGATATCCGGCAGATCGCGCAGCGTCTCCATCCCGAATGCCGAGAGGAAGTGCCTGGTCGTGACGTAGGTGTAGGGCGCGCCGGGTGTCGGGCTGCGGGGGCCGGAGGCGATGAGGGCGGCGTTTCGGAGCGAGCCGATGGTGTCGCGGCTGACCTCCTTGCCGAAGATTTTTGACAGTTCGGCGCGGGTGATGGGCTGGAAATAGCCGACGGCCATCAGCACCATGGATTCGAACTCGGAGAGGGCTGACACCCCACCCCTTGTTGGCGCTGCGGAGGCGCGGATGGCGTCGGCATAGGCCGGGCGGCTGCGGTGCTGCCAGCCGCCGGCGACTGCGACGATCTCGTAGGGCCGGCCGGTGAGTTCTTCGCGGAGATCGTCGATCAGAAGATCGATGCTGCAGGCCTTGCCGACGACGCGGGAAAGCGTTTCGCGGGTGACCGGCTCGGCGGCGGCGAAGATCACCGCCTCGACGCGCAGCATCCATTCACGCCAGCGCAGCTCGGGCGGGAACTGATCCAGTTCACGATCAAAGAGGCGTTCGCCTCTCGGCTTTTCGGCTGCGGCATGCGCCTCCTTATGTTCGGCTCCAGCTTTCGCTTTCCGGCGGCTTGTTTTGGCGGCATTTGCTCCGGTCATGGTCACAACCCGTAAATCCGGAAGGCGGAACGGCCCGACAATTCGCGCACGGCGCCGAAACTTTCGAGCCGTTCGAACAGGCGCGAGGCGGCCCAGCGGGAGAGATTGCTGCCGGGCGCGCTGGCCGGGATAGCGTCCTCATCCAGCAATTTCTGAATGACAGGCCCCGCGCCCTTGGTCCGCACCTTCGGCGCCACGGCCACCAGAACCTCCGCCCGGCGCGCGATCGTGTCTGCTGCCCGCAATGCGGCCCCGGCTCCATCAGCAAGTGCGAGGCAGACAGCACGGGCGAACGCCGGTTCACCCGGCCGCACACGCCCCCTGCCCCCGATGATCCGGAAGGCCGCGCCGTAACGCTCCGCCATCAGCAGCGGCACGGGCCGGTCCCACTTCAACAGGGTTGCGATCATCATGTCGGCCATGGCCCAGGCCAAAGGTTCGGCATCCGGGCGGATGGCGAGGATTGCGGTCACAAGGTCGGCGACCACGAAGGGAACGGCGCGACCGGACTGGAGCGCCGTATCCGCCAGTTCCGGGATGGACGCGAGATCGTCGTCAGAGACGATCCCCATCAGGTCGGCAAGATCTTGGACCTGTTTCACGGCAAAGCCAGGTTTTCGGGTGGCGAGCCTTTTATAGGCCAGAAACACCTTGCCCGCGGGGCCCGGATCGTCGCGGGCGGCGGTGAGCAGGACGGCGTCGCGCAGCGCCGCCTCGTCCTCGTTGCGGCCGGTCAGGCGGACGGCGGCGGCGGCGCATTTCAGGGCCTGCCGTTCGCGCCAGCAGCCGGCCCAGGCTGGTCGGTGGCGAACGAGATCATCCAGAGATTTCAGAGCGATACCGGCCGAGAAGGTGGCCTCGGCTTCCGCAATATCTGGCCCGCGCGGGCGGGTCCAGACAGGCAGGGGCGCGGTGGGCGCGGCGGTTCTGGCATGTGATGCGGCGTACGAATCCATGGCGATGACGCTATAGGACAAGAGCGGTTAATGCCATAGAAATCGACATAAACCGCACTGCTTGTCTTTTCCCTATGATGATTGATAATGCATTATCGTTCATAATTCTCATTATAGATGAAAAACCCTTTTTGAGGCCCTCAGTGCCCGAAAACGACGACGATCCGCACGCCAGCCCGTATCTCGGCACGAGCGCCGCTTATGAATTGCAGCCGCCGGGGACGTCGGGCGCGTTGACGGGCCATCTCGCGCCGCTGGTCGAACGCGCCCGGGGCTATGTCGACGCCTCAAGTTCGGCCAATACAAGGCGCGCCTATGCGACCGACTGGGCGCATTTTTCAAGCTGGTGCCGGCGCAAGGGGCTTGCGACCCTGCCGCCCGATCCGCAGACCGTCGGTCTCTACATCACGGCCCTCGCCTCCGGGGAAGCGGCCCCGCGGGCAAGGCCGAGCGCGGTCTCCACCATCGAGCGGCGGCTGTCGGCGATCTCGTGGAATTATGCGCAGCGCGGCCTCACGCTCGATCGCCGCGACCGCCACATCGCCACGGTGCTCGCCGGCATCCGCAATCGCCATGCAGCGCCCCCGCGCCAGAAGGAGGCGATCCTGCCCGAGGAACTAATCGCCATGGTCGAAACGCTCGACCGGGGCACGCTCCGGGGCTTGCGCGATCGCGCCATGCTGCTGATGGGGTTTGCCGGCGGTCTGCGCCGCTCGGAGATCGTCGCGCTCGATTGCGGCCGCGACCAGACCGAGGACGGAAACGGCTGGATCGAGATCCTCGAAAAGGGCATGCTGGTGACGCTGCGCGGCAAGACCGGCTGGCGCGAGGTGGAGATCGGCCGCGGCTCCTCCGATCTCACCTGTCCCGTCCATGCCGTGGAAACCTAGCTGAAGCTCGGCAGGATCGGCCACGACCCGCTGTTCCGCCGGGTCACCGGCAAGGGCAAGGCCGTCGGTACCGAACGGCTGAGGGATCAGGAGATCGCCCGCCTCATCAAGAAGACCGTTCTTGCCGCCGGCATTCGCGGCGAGCTGCCCGAGGCCGAACGGATAAAACTGTTCTCCGGTCACTCCTTGAGAGCGGGCCTCGCCTCCTCCGCCGAAGTCGACGAGCGTTATGTCCAGAAACAGCTCGGCCACGCCTCCGCCGAGATGACAAGGCGCTATCAGCGCAGGCGTGACCGGTTCCGCGTCAATCTCAC
>NZ_DEPM01000104.1:0-5069 GCF_002358775.1 Martelella sp. UBA3392 | reverse complement strand
GTGCCCGGCTCGGTCCACAGATAGCCGTTGGGCTTCAGGCGGAGCTGGTCGCGGATCAGGTCGACCTGCGGCGTGTGCCCGATCGCGATGAACACGCCATCGGCGGGGATGGTCTGCTTCTCGCCGGTCTTGACATTCTTCACCGCGACGCCGGTGACCGATGGCGGAAGCGGCGGCACGGCGCTGGTACCGACGATTTCCTCCACCGCGTGATCCCAGACGATCTTCACGTTTTCCAGCGCGAACAGCCTTTCCTGAAGGATGCGCTCGGCGCGGAACGTGTCGCGCCGGTGCACGACCGTCACGGTCTTGGCGATATTGGCAAGGTAAAGCGCTTCCTCGACCGCGGAATTGCCGCCGCCGACGACCACCACGTCCTTGCCGCGATAGAAGAAGCCGTCGCAGGTGGCGCAGGCCGAAACGCCGCCGCCATTGAAGGTCTGTTCGCTCTCGAGGCCGAGCCATTTGGCCTTGGCGCCGGTCGCGAGGATGACGGTATCCGCGATCCAGGTTTCACCGGAATCGGTGGTGGCGGTGAAGGGCCGCTTGGACAGGTCGAGCTTCGTCACGATATCGTTGACGATCTCGGTCCCGACGTTTTCCGCCTGGGCGAGCATCTGCTCCATCAGCCACGGGCCCTGGATCGGATCGGCAAAGCCCGGATAGTTCTCGACATCGGTGGTGATCGTCAGCTGGCCGCCCTGTTCGAGGCCCGCGATCAGCACCGGCTTCATCATCGCGCGCGCCGCATAGATCGCGGCGGTGTAGCCGGCGGGACCGGAACCAATGATGAGCACCTGGGTGTGGTGGTCTGCCATCTCAAAATCCTTTTGGCGCGCCACAAAGAGGGGCACGCCGCAACAGTTGCAAGTCTGCCCCCATTTATGGCTGGAAGGCCGTCTGTTTCAAGGCCGGACGGCAAGCTACCAACAGACCATTTCTCCCAGTTGAAAGAATCTGGCTGTATGTTGTAATAAAATTGCGTATATGCCCGATTTTCCCGCCGCAGGAGCCCTTGATGCGCGCCGATCTCGATTCTGTCGATCTTAAAATTCTGCGCGAACTCCAGCGGGACGGTCGCATGACCAATGTCGAGCTCGCCGAGCGGGTCGGCATTTCAGCGCCGCCATGCCTGCGCCGGGTGCGCCGGCTGGAGGAGGCGGGCATCATCGAGGGCTATAATGCGATGCTCAACGGGCCGAAGCTCGGCTATGATCTCGTCGCCTTCTGCATGGTCGGGCTGAAGCATCAGTCGGAGGTGGAGCTCAAGGCGTTTTCGCGCGCAAGCGAGGACTGGCCGATCGTGCGCCAGGCCTGGATGACCTCGGGTGAAACCGACTTCCTGCTGCATTGCGTGTGTGAAAACCTGATGCAGTTCCAGGATTTCGTCATCGAGGTTCTGACCGCAAACCCCCATGTCGACACCGTGCGCACCATGCTCACCATCCGCCAGATCAAGAAGGAAGGTCTGGTGGCGATTTAGGGCGTTGCCCATAAGCCAGAGCGGAAGTCCGGCCCCGGCGATATCTACGCGCTCATCACCGCCTCATAGGCGGAAAATTCCTTTTCCAGCATCATCTCGACGGTGAAATTGGCGAGCACATGGGCACGTGCCGCTTGCCCCATCGCCTTCAGCCGCGCCGGGTCGGCAAGTGCGGCGTCGATGGCTTCGGCAAGAGCGTCGGCGTTTGCCGGCGGGACCAGAAAGCCGGTCTCGCCGTCGATGATCGTCTCGAGACTGCCGCCATGGGCGGTCGCGATCACGGGCGTTCCCATGACCTCGGCCTCGATCGCCACCCGGCCGAAGGCTTCCGGTCGCGTGGAGGTCGAGACGACGAGATCGGACGCGGCCATGATCGCCGGAATGTCGCGGCGGCTTCCGGCGATGGTGACGCGCGCGCCAAGCCCACGCTCCGCGACCAGAGCCTTGAGGTCGGCGATAACGCCTTCATTGCCCGACCCGACGATGGCGAGATGCCAGGTCTTGTTCGCCGCGCGATCGGCCGCCTCGACGAGGTAGCGATGGCCCTTCCAGTCGGTGAGGCGGCCGACAATGGTGATGAGCGGCGCGCCGTCTTCCGCCCCGAGCTCTTCGCGCACGCTCGCGCGCTGTTCATCGCTCACCTTGGCGGGATCGAACAGCGCCGTGTCGACGCCGCGCGGGGAGAGGATGATGCGCTCGGCCGGGAAGCCGTAGACCGAGATGATATGGTCGCGGATGAAGGCGGAATTGGCCACCACGACCGGCGCCTTCAGCATCACGTTGTTATAGGTCCGCTTGAACCCGTTGCCATGGCTGTAGACGCCGTGGAAGGTGGTCAGGAACCGGGGTTTGCGCCGGGACAGGCGACAGGCCAGCCACCCGGCCCAGGCCGGCGCGCGGCTGCGGGCATGCACGATATCGATCCGGTTGTCATCGATGACGCGCGCAAGTTTTCTGGCATTGGCGAGGATCGCGAGCGGCGATTTGCGGCCGACCTCCAGCGGAATATAATGCGTGCCGGTGGCCTTCAGCGACTCCAGAAGCGGGCCGCCCGCGCTCGCCGCCCAGTTTTCGATATGCTTGCGGGCAAGATAGGATGCCATTTCCACGGTGCCGCGTTCAACGCCGCCATCGCCGAGCGCCGGCAGCAGTTGCAGAATTCTGGGCTGGGTCTTATCCATGCAAGCCAACGCCGCGTATCGTGATGTGTTTCGCCAAATTCGGGCTTGCTCCGTCTGAAACTGGGGATAAAAAGGTTTCCGGAGAAAAGGGGGCGCCGCAACCCATCGGAATTTTCCCCAATTCTAAATTACTGCCAAGGTTGCATTCGATGTGCCATATTACCTACATGGCTGACAAGTATCCCGGCCTCGTCCTGATGCGTCGGGTTCCCGCCCTAATTTCAAGGATTTGATCTTGCAGACCATCGTATGCATGAAATGGGGAACACGCTACCCTGCGCTCTATGTGAACCGTCTCTGGTCCATGATCAAGCGACACACCGTCCGTCCGACGCGACTGGTGTGTTTTACCGATGACCCGAACGGCGTTGATCCGGCCGTGGAAGTCTTTCCGCTTCCCGAAATCGACATTCCGGACGCGATCGCCTGGACGCCGTGGCGCAAACTCTCGCTGTGGCAGTCTCCGCTTGCGAATCTTTCGGGCGATGTCCTGTTTCTCGACCTCGATATCGTCATCACGGGCGATATCGATGCGATGTTCGATTACAAGCCGGGTGCTTTCTGCGCCTGCGAGAACTGGACCCAGATCGGCAAGGGCATCGGCAACACCTCCGTCTTCCGGTGGAATGTCGGGCGCAATAGCCATATCTTCACCGATTTCGAGGCCGATGGCGAAGGCATATGGCGCAAATACGGGATTGAGCAGGTCTATATTTCCAGGGTCATTGACCGGATGGAATTCTGGCCGAGCGACTGGTGCGTCAGCTTCAAGCACACCCTCGTGCCCTATTGGCCCCTGAACTTCTTCAGAGCGCCAAAGCTTCCCGAGGGCACCAGGATCGTCGCGTTCACCGGCAAGCCCGACCCCGACGAGGCGGCGATCGGGGCCTGGCCGGTCGAGCAGGCCTGGAAGAAAATCTACAAATATGCCCGGCCGACGCCGTGGATCGACGAATACTGGCAGTAACGCTCAGGTCGAGGCGCGGCGCTTGCTCTTCATGGCGTAATAGGGCGTGCGCTTGCGATAAACCGGCTTGCCGACGCGCTGACGCGAGCGGAACAGCCGCTTCTTCGGCACGGAATCATCCTGGCCCGCATGGGCGGTCAGGAAGCCGAGGCCGAACGCCAACAGTCCGACAAAGGCCAGAGCAGAGCCGCTGCCGGCCGGATGTTTGCGGGCGGTGCGGGCCAGCGCATCCACCTCGTCGCGCACCATCGCGCTGGCGCGTTCCACGGGTGTTTTCTGGGAAAAGCGCAGGCGATCCATGATGTCGCTTGCGGAAGTCTTTTGTTCGAACATGTCTATACTCCCATGCGTTTTGCGCGACCGTCGCACTAAATTGCGGCGGTAAACGGGCTTCGCGGTGCGCTCGAAAGCCGCGCCGCGAAGTCCAGTCATATAACGCGAAACCAGGGGCGCCGGTTCCTTGAAGGGCTGCATGCCCATCCGGCGCGGGACGATCCTTTAGATGAACAGCATGGCCGCGACGAAAACGAAGGCGGCTCCGATCAGGATCGTATGCAGGGAACGTGATAAGCTCATGTCGTCTCCTCCATTTATGGTTACGAATATATGATTATTTTCGTCGCTGACAAAGCGATTTTGTTGCTGCGGTGCGCAAACTGCGGCGAAAAAGCGGATGCCTGTTCGCGCCTCGCGCGGCGATTGGCGTGCCTAAACCCTTCAGGAACAAGGGGTTAAGGGGCGATACCTTTTGGTTATATAGTGATTGCTCAGGCTTATATCTTTTTTTCCAACGTGCGGCACGCTTGAGCTTTTCAGGCGTTACCGCCTATGTTCTGATCCGTAGCAAATCGAAAGGAAATCGATGGAGCAGGTTGTCCACGAAGCCGTTGCGCAGGCGGGGTCCCATGGCGGCGATTTCGCGGCCGTCGCGCTGGTCATCGCCGTTGCAGCGCTCGCCGGTCTCGGTTTTCTGTGGCTCAGACAGCCGCCGCTCGTCGGGTTCATCCTGGCCGGAATCCTGCTCGGGCCCACCGGCCTGGGGCTGATCGAGAACAATGACAGCGTGGCCTTCCTGGGCGAAATGGGCGTTGTCGTGCTGCTGTTCTTCATCGGCATGGAGTTGTCGATCAAGGCTTTTGTCATCTCCTTGCGCCAGGCGCTTCTGGTGGTCGGCGGGCAACTGGTCAGCGCGGCCCTGCTGGCGGTGCTGATCGGCCTGCTCTTGGACGTGACCACCCGCGAGATCGTGATTCTGTCCTTCGTCATTGCGATTTCCTCGACCGTGGTGGCGATGAAGATGCTGGACGAGATGGATGCGTTGCGCGGCGATGCCGGTCGGATCGCGGTCGGCGTGCTGATCGCGCAGGATATCGCCGTTGTGCCGATGCTGATCTTCGTCTCGAGCTTCGGCGGTCAGGGGTTCGATATCACCGCGACC
>NZ_DEPM01000057.1:0-5598 GCF_002358775.1 Martelella sp. UBA3392 | reverse complement strand
GAACAGCACTTCGCCGCTCACGATTTCGCCGGGCGGGCAGTCGATCAGGTTCATGATCGCCGACGCCGAGACCGATTTGCCCGATCCGCTTTCGCCGAGGATCGCCAGCGTCTCGCCCCGGTCCAGATGCCATGACACGTCATTGACCGCATCGACCGTACCGCGCGCGGTGTGGAAGCGGACCGAGAGATTGCGCACTTCGAGGAGGTGGGAACTAGCCATTGGACTTTCCTCCGATTTCCAGCCGCCAGCGCTGGGTCGGGTTCAGCGCGATCCGCATCCAGCTCGAGAGCAGGTTGAGCGACATGGTGGTCAGGATGATCGCCAGCCCCGGCCAGAAGGCGAGCCACCAGGCGCTGGTCAGATATTGCCGTCCCTGGCTCACCATCAGCCCCCAGGTGATTTCCGGCGGCTGAATGCCGATGCCGAGGAAGGAGAGGGCGGATTCGGCCAGCATCACGAAAGCGAAGTCGAGCGTCGCGATGGTCAGCAGCGTCGGCAGTACCACCGGCAGAATGTGAAACAGCACGATGCGCAGGTTGGACGCACCCATCACCTGCGCCGCCTGCACGAACATGCGCTTGCGCACTTCCAGCACCTCGGCGCGCGTGGTGCGCAGATAGATCGGAATGCGGGTAATGGCGAGCACCAGCACCAGATTGGCGATTGACGGCTCCAGCACGTAAAGCACGGTGACGGCCAGCAGCAGCGAGGGAAACGACATGATCACGTCGGCAAGCCGCATGATGATTTCGCTGTGCCATCTGTCGCGGTAACCGGCGATGAGGCCGAGCGTCGACCCGATCAGCAGCGAGGCGGCGACTGCGCCGGCGGACACCACCATGGTGTTGCGCGCGGCGACGATTATGCGGGCCAGAAGCGGCCGGCCGAGCGCATCGCCGCCGAGCAAATAGAGAAAGCCGCGATCAAGAGAAAACGGCGGCGCGTTGCGGGCGCGCAGGTTCTGCTTTGCGGCGACGCCGTCGAACAGCATCGGGCCGAAGATCGCGAAAGCCACGATGAGGATCAGGAACAGCACGGCCGCGAAGGCGAGCTTGTCGGCCCACAGCATTTTGAGAAAGCGCCGGAAGGCGCCGGGTTCCTGCCGGGCCATGGTCTCGCCGCCGGTTTGTGTGATGGGTGCACTCATCGGCGTCCCTCAGGTTCGAATGCGCGGATCGAGCACCGCATAGGCGAGGTCGATCAGGAGGTTCATGATGAAGATCGCGATCGCGGTGACCATGATGGCGGCGAGGATCACATTGAAGTCGCGCTGCATGATGGAGTCGATCATCAGCTTGCCGACGCCGGGAAAGCCGAAAATGGTTTCAACCACCACCGCGCCGTTCAGAAGGGCGGCAGCCTGATCGCCGATCACGGTGATCACCGGCAGCATGGCGTTGCGCAGCGCGTGGACGAAAATGATTGGCCGGTTCTTCACGCCCTTGGCCCGCGCCGTCTTCACATAGGCGGAGCCGAGCGCGTTGATCATCGATCCGCGCACGATCTGCAGGATCAGTCCGAAAGGCCGGATGAACAGCACGGCCACGGGCAGCACCCAGTGCCACGGGGTGCCGGTTCCCGAGGTTGGAAGCCAGCCGAGCGTGACGGAAAAGACCACGATGCCGACGATCGCTACCCAGAAATCCGGGGCCGATGCGCCGATCAGTGACAGGACGGAAGCGGCCCGGTCGAACCAGGTGCCGACATTGAAGGCCGCGATCGCGCCAACCGTGATGGCGGCGGCGGTCACCAGAACCATGGTGATGAAGGCAAGCTGCAGCGTCCAGGCGAAGGCTTCGATGACCACTTCGAGCGCGGGGCGGGCCTTCCTCAGGCTCTCGCCGAAATCGAGGCGTGCGATATCGGTGACATAATGCCAGAACTGCACCAGAACAGGGTCGTTCAGGCCGTGGATCTCGCGGAAATTCTCGCGCATCGTTTCGGATGCGTCGACCGGCAGGTAAAGCGATGTCGGATCGCCGGTCAGCCGGGACAGGAAGAACACAAGCACGATCAGGACCAGCAGCGAGACGAAGCTCGTCAACCCGCGTTTTCCCAGCGTTTTCTTCATCGTGTTCTCTCGTTCTCACAAAAAGGGAAGCACGCGCGGGATGACCGCGCGCGCTCTTCGTTTGAAAGGTCTTACTTCAGGCCGATTTCGGCAAGCTGAAGCTGGCTGTTGGTCGCGATCGTCGGCGTGAAGTCGACATCCTCGCCAACCCGGGCGAACCCGACCATGTGGAACAGCAGCACGTCCGCGATTACATCGTCATGCAGGTAACCGAAGAGTTCCGACCACAGCGCCTCGCGCTCTTCGCCGGTTGCTGCCGTTGCCTCTTCGATCAACTCGTCGGCGTGCGCGTCGGCGATGCCCGACTGGCGGCCTTCGGAGTGGTACTTGAAGAACATCGAGAACACAGGGTCGCCGCGCGAATTGTCATGCTGCGCGCCGACCATGATCGGGCCGCGATCATCGACATAGGGTTTGGAGTAGAACTGCTCGTGCTCGGCGACCTCGACCATCTGGAGCTTCACGTTGAAGCCTGCCTCGTTTAGCATGCTGGTGATCGCTTCGTAGAATTCAGTGGCGCCGGGGAAGTTGCCGGTGCGGCCGACAAGCAGGATCTCGGTATCGACCGGAACGCCATCGGCAGCCGCCTCTTTCAGGAGTTCGCGGGCGCGATCGGGATCATAAGGCCATGCCTCGATGTCCGGGTTCCAGCCGAGCGTCGTCGGTACGTTGATCGCGGTGGCGATTTGCGCGCCTTCGGGCAGGATGGTGCCGATGAAGGCTTCCCGGTCGATGGCGATGTTCAGCGCCTCACGAACGCGCTTGTCGGAAAGCGGCGGCACCGAATTGTCGATCCGGAGATAGGTTGTTTCCGAGTTCGGGTAGGCGTGGTCGAGATCGGTGGTCGCGTCGATGGCCGAGATCGACGGCGCGATGTCCGCCTCGCCGGTCTCCACCATGGCGGCGCGCACGGCGGCGTCGGTGCGGAACACGTATTCCGCGGTCTCCACGGCCGGGGCGTCGCCCCAGTAATCGTCGCGTCGGGTCAGCGTGATGCTCTGGCCCGGCGTCCAGTCGGAAAGCACGTAAGGACCGGTGCCGATCGGCTCGCGGGTGAATTCGATCGGCGTTTCCGATGGCACGATGGTCAGCAGCGACAGCAGAAGCGGCAGGATCGGCTGCGCCGGCTCGGTGGTGAAATCGATGGTATGGTCGTCCACGACCGTCGGCGTGATCGTGATGCCATCATAATAGCGCGAGATCTCGCAGACGATCTGGTCGCTCTGCGCCCTGTCGAAGGAGTGCTTGACGTCTTCCGCGTCGAAAGCCGAACCGTCGGAGAAGCTGACGCCCTCGCGCAGGTGGAAGCGCCAGGTGTTGTCGTCGGTCATTTCCCAGCTTTCGGCCAGGCGCGGTTTCAGCCCCTCATCGCCGCGAACGTCCAGTTCCGTCAGCGTTTCGGAGATGTTCTGGAGCACGATGCGCCCGATATTGGAGCGCGTCGCCATGCACGGCTCGACCAGATCCGGCTCTTCCGCCAGAACGACGGTGACCGATCCTTCCTCCTGTGCAAAGGCTGGCGTCAGCGATGACGCCAGCATAAGCCCGGCAAGCAAAGTTGTGCGTTTCATTGTTTCCTCCTCCAGGAACGTCGCAGCATAACGTCGTTCAGCCCCTTGCGCCGCTGCCCGCGCAAAAAAAAAGGACTGACATGGCCCGTCGATGACGCAGGTCCGGCCCGAATGCCGGATCAAGCTCTGCGCAATATTGGTAAAGTTGATAACCTTTGTCAAATGCCTTCTCGATTTAGAGGTGACATCAGATTTTGATATAGAGATAAATAATTGAATTTAAACTATATAATAATATGTCTGTATGAACGAAAGAGCCCATCGTTTAAAACTTCAACTTGACAACTTGTTTTTGCGCCTGTTTTTTGAAGGCCAGAATCAAGCGGAGGAACGTGTGCATGATGCCGGAGGATATCGCCCGGACAATGACGGGAAAATTTGAGGCGCGTCCGGACGGCAGACAGGCCGTTCTTCCCGCGTCGACGGTGCAGAACCATGCCGCCTTCCTGTCGCGCCTGCCGGGCGGGAGCCTTGTCTGCGCCTGGTTCGGCGGCACGCTGGAAGGCAAGTCCGACATTTCCATCCACGCCGCCCTGCTCGATCCCGACGCGGAGGCGTGGGGCGAAGCCGTCCGGTTGACGGATGATCCCGACCGCTCGGAACAGAATCCGGTGATCTTCGTGACGCCGGCAGGCGAGATACTGCTTTTTAACACCGCGCAGCCCGCCGGCAATCAGGATGAGTCTCGGGTGTTCATGCGCCGGCTCACGCTGGAAGGCGGCCGGCTGGCGGCTGCTGAGGCGCGCGACACGGGCCTGCCGCCCGGCACCTTCGTTCGCGCCGCTCCCTATGTGCGGGATGACGGGGCCTGGTGCCTGCCGCTCTTCCGTTGCAACCCGCGGCCCGGCATTCGCTGGACCGGCGCTTTCGACACCGCGGCGGTCGCCGTCAGCATGGATGATGGCGAAAGCTTTGAGGTTGTCGACATTCCGGGCTCGGAGGGCGCTGTGCACATGACGCCGGTCAGCCTTGGCGGGGACGAGATGATCGCGCTTTATCGCCGCCGCCAGGCCGATTTCGTCCATCGCTCCGAAAGCCATGACGGCGGGCGAAGCTGGAGCGCGCCCGCGCCGACGGATGTGCCGAACAACAACAGCTCGGTCAACGCCGTGCGCCTTGAGGGGAACGTCGTGGCCATGGTTTGCAATCCGGTCTCGGCTGCGCAATCGGATGCGCGCCGCGCCTCGCTTTATGACGAGCTTGAGGAGAAGGATGGTCGGCCCGAGGCGGCCGAGGGCTGCAATCCGATCTGGGGCGTCGAGCGCGCGCCGCTCACGCTCTGTCTTTCGGGCGATGGCGGCCGCACCTTTCCGGTGCGCTACACGATCGAGGAGAGCCCCGGCACCTGCCTCACCAATAATTCGCTCGACGGCCGCAACAAGGAGCTTTCCTACCCGGTGCTGCTGCCGCGCGCCGATGGCGGGCTCGATATCGCCTATACGCTTTACCGCCGGGCCATCCGGCATGTCGCGCTCGATGCCGAAACCGTCGCCGGGCTTGTCGCGCAGGTTCCGGACCGCCGGACGTGAAAGGAGACAAAATGAACAGCATGGATCGCCCGATCACGCTCCATCAACCGAAGCGGCTTGAAGTCGGCGTCGGCACGGCGGCACAGCTCGGCGCGTGGGCGGCCGACGCCAAACGCCCTTTCGTCATCGCCGGCGGCCCGACGGCCCAGTATGTCGAGCGGCTTTGTCTTCCCGGCGATATTCGCGTCTATGCCGAAGCGCCGCCGGAGCCCGATCTTCCCGCCTTCGAGGCGGTGCTGGAGGCGGCCCGTGCGCACAGGCCGGACCTCATCGTCGGTCTCGGCGGCGGTTCGGTTCTCGATGTCGCCAAGCTGACGGCGGCGCTCTGGGACGGGGAGCAATCCGTTCGCGATGTCGTGGGTCCGAACAAGGTGGCGGGCAGGCGTACCCCGCTGGCGCAGGTCGCGTCCACGGCGGGCACCGG
>NZ_DEPM01000111.1:0-7878 GCF_002358775.1 Martelella sp. UBA3392 | reverse complement strand
GGCCCGCGCGTTGATCTTGTCGTCAACGTCGGTGATGTTGCGGACATAGGTGACGTGGTCCTCGCCATAGAGATGGCGCAGCAGCCGGAAGAGCACGTCGAACACGATCACCGGGCGGGCATTGCCGATATGGGCGAAGTCATAGACCGTCGGCCCGCAGACATACATGCGCACATTGTCCGGATCGATCGGCTCGAAAGCCTGCTTCTCGCGGGTCAGCGTGTTGTAGAGTCTGAGGGCATTGCCCATGTCGTCTCTCCCGAAATCCGTAATGACGAGCCGCGCCCCTGAGCCGGGTCGTCTGTCTGGGATGGATTTTCAGGACAAGAACGGCCGGCCAGCGAAGCGCTAGCGAATAATGATGCAGATCGTGCAGATGGCCGTGTTCATGCGCGGAGTTATGCCGGGAAGGGCGCGGGGCGTCAAGCCTGTAGGCATGATTCGTAAGGCCGAAGATATAAAAGAAATTCGTAATGTATATCTTCATTATATACAATATAATAATAAATATTATTTAACAAATATTTATATATAATCCAATTTTAGGAAATCTAAAAAGTAATATAAATAAATAATTAACCATAATATAGAAATATTGCTTTCATTATTTCTTGGATGGAAAAGAAGGGGAATTGCAATGTTCAAGGGAGTGATGATCTGCACGGGGGTCTTGTTTTCGGCCGTGGCAGTTCAGGCTGCGGATGTCGTGATTGCGCCTGCGCCGGTTCTCGACGAAATCACTGTGAGCGAGCAAAACGGTTTCAAGTGGACCGGTTTCTATCTCGGCGCGGTGGCCGGCTATCACTGGACCGACACCGATGTCGATACCTGGCGTCTGGTGGACAGGGATCTCCAGCTCGACAACTGGCTGGCCGGCGGGTTCTTCGGGGGCAATTACCAGTTTAAAAACAATATCGTACTCGGCATGGAGGGCGAGTTCGACTATGCGGACGGCGTAAGCGGTGAGAACCTCCAGGTCATCATTGCCGGTGTGCCTGAAAACGCGACTGGCGATTTCGACTTTGGCTGGGGCGGTTCGGTCAGGGGCAGGCTCGGCTACGCCATGGACCGGACCCTGATCTACGCCACGGCCGGCGGCGAGGTGGCCACGGGCAGCGTGACCGGCAGTGCGCTGAGCTATTCACTGGACACCGGCGAGAAGGTCATGTTCGGCTGGACGGCCGGGGCGGGCATCGAGCAGGCGTTCACCGATCACCTGTTCGCTCGGCTGGAGTATCGGTACTCCTATTATCCGAAGGTCGACCATAGTTTCAGTTGGGATCCGAATTTCAGCATAAGCGCAAGCCAGAGCCTGCTGAAAGCCGGTCTTGGCTACAAGTTCTAGGCCTGACCGCTCCTCGCATTGGCTGGAAGTGCAGGGCGGTCGCGTGCTGCCGGTTGTTGATGCCGGGCGTCAACTCTGGCCCGGCAGATTTGCGCCGCGATCGCGTCCCTATAGGCGAAGATCGATTTAAAGTAGTATATCAGGAAGGTTTTACTTAAGGTAGAATTCATAATTTCTTTTTATAAATCAATAAGATAGATATGTACGTGTGCTTTTTATGTACCAGTGACTGCCTTTCCGAAAATAATAATCTAATTTAAACTATACTAATGCACCCTCTGCCCTACCTTTTAATCTGAAAGAGCAACAAGGGTGCATAAAATGATCAAGCGAATTTCAATTCTCGCGGCGGCGTTCGTACCCGCCATCGGTGCTCAGGCGGCTGACGTGGTTTATACGCCGCCGGTCGTTGAGGATGTCGTCATTGTCCAACAGCCGGGCTTCACCTGGACCGGATTTTATCTCGGTGCCAACTTCGGCTATCACTGGACGCAGGCCAACGCCGATACCTACCGCCTCGTCGATAACAGTTTTGATTTCGACAACTGGGTCGGCGGGGCCTTTTTCGGCTACAACTACCAGCTCTCGAACGATGTCGTCGTCGGTGTGGAAGGCGAAGTCGATTATTTCGGTCACTCGGACGATCAGTCGGTTCAGGTGATCATCAGCGGCGCGCCGGAACCGGCCGTGGGCAAGTTCGAGCGCGGCTGGGCCGGTTCGCTGCGCGGCAGGCTCGGTTACGCCATGGACCGGACCCTGATCTATGCCACGGCGGGCGGCGAAGTTGCCAGCGGTAAGGTGGTCGGCTCGACAGCGCTTTATTCGCTCGACACCGGCGAACAGGCAATTCTTGGCTGGACCATAGGCGCGGGCATCGAACATGCCTTCAACGACAACCTGTTCGGTCGCATCGAGTATCGCTACAGCGACTTCCCGAAATACGACAAGAGCTTCAGCTGGGACCCCAATTTCAGCATGGATGCATCGCAGAGCGTCGTGAAGGTCGGCCTCGGCTACAAGTTTTAAGACAAGGGCGTCGGGCGGAGATCGGAATCCGGTTTTCTGAAACCCCGGCGCGCCGAAGGACAGGGATAGTCAGGCGGATCGCAGTGATCGTCTGATCATCCTGACCGGTCGATGAGATGGTAGCCGCGCCGGAGGGCGGGTTGCGTGTCGGTGTGATCGGACGATAATGGTCGTGCGTGAATCACTTGCCACAGGTCCTTCCTTGCCAAATCCGCTCACATTCCGGCTGCGGCTTGCCGCATTGGTTATCGGCGTCTTTCTGATCGGCGCCAATTCGTTCATCCTCAGCCCGATCCTGAGCGATGTCGCCGCATCGCTGAACACCACCGCCGTCCCGATTACCTGGTCGATCTCCGCTTTCGGCGGGGCGACCGGCATTTCGGCGTTTTTTCTTTCGGGCGTGATCGACCGATCGGATGCGCGGCTGGTGTTTTCAGCGGCTTTTGTCGTGATGGCGCTTGGTTTCCTTGGATCGGCGGTCACGCCGGTCTGGCAGGGGCTGGCGGGTGGTCAGGCGCTGGTCGGCCTGGCGACAGGCATCCTGTTGCCGGCGATCTATTCGGAGGCGGTGCGGATCGCTCCGGAAGGCGCGGGCGCGCGGTCGCTTGGCATCGTGCTGTCGGGCTGGTCTCTTTCCCTCATGCTCGGGGTGCCGCTCTCTGCGGCGCTCAGCGATATGCTGGACTGGCGCACCGCCTATTTCGCGCTCGGTGGCATTGCCGCGCTGCAGGCCGTGGTCTTCGCGATGTTCCGACCCTCCCGGCCGATTGAGCCCGACCGCGCGAAGGGTCCGGCCAGACTTCAGGTGTTGCGCATTGTCGGGGTCCGCAGCCTGCTGGTCACCTGCCTGTGCTTCATGAGCGCGTTTTACGGCACCTATGCGCTGCTCGGCCATCATATGCGCGAGACGCTGAACATCAGCGCCTCGGCGGCCAGCATGGCGGCCCTGACCTATGGCATCGGTTTCGGGCTCGGCGGCGTCGCCGCGCGGCATGTGGATCGCCTTGGTCCGGCGCGGGTGTTTCCCTATATCCTCGCATGTTCCAGCGCGCTCTATCTGGTGCTGGCCTTTGCCACGCAGGCATTCTGGAGTGCGCTGCTGGCAACGCTCGCTCTGGGCTTTTTCAACCATTTTGGGTTGAACCTGACCGTGCTGCGCCTGGCGGGGCGCAATCCTGCCGCTCGCGGCATTCTGATCGGTTTCAATATCACCGCGACCTATATCGCCGTGTTCTGCGGGCCGTTGCTGATGAGCGCGCTCTATGCGGCTGATGGTTTCGGCGCGGTTTCGCTGATGGCCGCCATTCTGGTCGCGGTCGCGGTCATTCTGAACTGGCGCATCCGGCGGATCTGATCAGTCGTGTAGCTGTCGTGCGATCGGCGGCCCGACCTCGAAGGCGCTGAAGCGCACCTTCAGCCCGGCGCGTTCCGGCGTGCAGGCGGTCATTCCCACCATGGCGTCGGCGGCGGGGAAGGGGCAAAGCCGCGCCATCTGCCATTTTCCGTCGCCGAGATGAAACTGGACACGAACGGCATCGTCATGCCGGGTGATCCGGATAGAAACCGGCGTTTCCGGCGTTGCTGAATGAAGCGGGATCACCGACCAGTCAGAGACATCGCGGGTCACGACCGTCGAAAAATGCATCAGGCCGTCTGTGAACTCGATCCCGGCCTTGATCCAATGGGTCTCGTCGATCCTGAGCATGATGCCGGCCTGATCGTAAAGCGCCTGATAATCGGCGCTGACGGTGAGACTGGCGGAAAAATCGCCGGTGACCGGTTCCAGCCAGGCGTGGCCGCTGTCACGGGTGAAGCCGTAGAAGGTCTCGCGCCAGAAATCGGTCGCCTTTTCGGTGACGAGAGTCAGCGTTGCGTCATCCGCGGACCACTCGGCCGGCTCGTTCAGCCATTTGCGCATCGGCCGGTCCCCTTATTGCGGTAGCTGATAGCCCTTGAGGCGATCCTCGCGTACGGAATAGAGCTTGCCGCTTTCGGTGAAATCCGGCCGCGTCAGCCCGACGATCTTGGCTGCCACCTCGCTTGGATGCGGCAGAGTCATCGGGTCCTCGCCGGGTGCCGCCTGGGCGCGCATCGCTGTGCGGGTGCGGCCCGGATCGACGCTGTTGACCTTGAGCCCGGTATGAGCGGTTTCGCCGGCCCAGGTGCGGGCCAGGGCCTCGACGGCGGCCTTGGACGCCGCATAGGGCCCCCAGAACGGGCGGCAGGTATGGGCGACGCCGGAGGACAGCAGCACCGCGCGCCCGGCATCCGACTGCGTCAGCAGCGGCTCCAGCGAACGGATCAGCCGCCAGGTGGCGGTCACATTGACGGTCATGACCTGTTCGAACACCTTGGCTTCGACATGGGCGAGCGGCGAGACGACGCCGAGCACGCCGGCATTGGCGACCATGATGTCGAGCTTGCCCCAGCGCTTGAAGATCGAGCCGCCGAGCCGGTCGATCGCCCCCATATCGGCAAGATCCATCGGCACCAGCGTGGCCGAACCATTGCCATCGGCCTTGATCGCATCATCGAGTTCTTCCAGCCCGCCGACGGTGCGCGCGCAGGCAATCACATGCGCGCCTTCGCTTGCGAGCGTCAGCGCGGTAAAATAGCCGATGCCGCGGGAGGCGCCGGTCACGACGGCCAGCCGCCCTTCGAGTGGTTTGGACATGGTATGCTCCGGAAGTGTTTTCAGCCGTTGCCGGCCAGAAGCTCTACTCTCGAAAACTCGCCCTCATGCTCCTTGTCGAGCAGACGGGTCGGGTAGTCGCCGGTGAACTGGTGATCGGTGAACTGCGGCAGCGCGTTGTTGCGCTTCTGGCCGCCGACAGCCTCGTAAAGCCCGTCGAGTGACAGGAATTGCAGCGAATCCGCGCCGATAAAGCGGCACATGTCGGCAAGCGTCTCGTGATTGTTGGCGAGCAGCTTGTCGCGGTCGGGCGTGTCGATGCCGTAATAATCCGGATAGTAGATCATCGGGCTCGCGACCCGGATATGCACTTCCTTGGCGCCGGCCTCGCGCAGCATCTGCACGATCTTCACCGATGTGGTGCCGCGCACGATCGAATCGTCGATCAGCACCACGCGGGCCCCGGCGATCACCGCCTTGTTGGCCGAATGCTTCAACTTGACGCCGAAGGCGCGAATCTGCTGGGTCGGCTCGATGAAGGTGCGGCCGACATAGTGGTTGCGGATGATGCCGAGCTCGAACGGAATGCCGCTTTCCTGGGCGTAGCCGATCGCGGCCGGCGTGCCGCCATCGGGCACCGGCACCACGACATCGGCTTCCACCGGCGCTTCTCTGGCGAGGTTGAAGCCCATGTTCTTGCGGGTCTGGTAGACATTGCGGCCGCCGACGATCGAATCCGGGCGCGCGAAATAGACATATTCGAACAGGCAGAGCCGCTCCGGCTGCTTCAGCGCCGGCTTGCGGCTGTCGATCGAGATCGAGCCGTCGGGCTGGACTTCGCAGATCACCACTTCGCCGTTTTCGACATCGCGGATGAATTTCGCGCCGATAATGTCGAGTGCGCAGGTCTCCGAACAGAAGATCGGCTTGCCGTCGAGTTCGCCCATCACCAGCGGGCGGATACCCGTCGGGTCGCGCGCGGCGATCAGCTTGGTGCGGGTCATCGCGATCATCGAATAGCCGCCCTCCATCTGGCCGATGGCATCGATGAACCGGTCGGAGGAGGTCTTGGCGCGCGAACGGGCGATGAGGTGCAGCACCACCTCGGTATCGGAGGTCGACTGACAGATCGCGCCGTCGGAGATCAGCTTGCGCCGCATCGACAGACCATTGGTGAAATTGCCGTTATGGGCGATCGCGATGCCGCCGACGCCGAGTTCGGCAAACAGCGGCTGGACGTTGCGCAGCACGGTTCCGCCGGTGGTCGAATAGCGCACATGGCCCATCGCCATCGAACCGCTCAGGCTCTCCAGCATGGCGGGATCGGTGAAGTGGTCGCCGACGAGGCCGAGATGGCGTTCGGAGCGGAACTGCTGGCCGTCATAGGACACGATGCCCGCCGCCTCCTGGCCGCGATGCTGAAGCGCATGCAGGCCGAGCGCGGTGAGCGCCGCCGCATCGGGATGGCCCAGAATGCCGAATACGCCGCATTCCTCATGCAGCGTATCGTCATCAATGCTGAAATCGTCGCTCACGTCAAAACTGGTGCTCATCATCTGGTCCGGATAAGGCGGGGCAGGGCGGTCCGCTGTAAATTCATATCGACTTATATAGTCTCGGTCGAAGCCTGTACATCGGGCGGAAGGATCACAATCGTCTTACCATCGATTTCGGCCACCACGCGGCCTTGCGCGGGCACAAGATAAGTCTCGATCTCTTCGCCGCCCGGCAGAAGAGCCTCGAGCTTGTCGGCCAGTATATCGAGCAGCGGCTTGGACTTCGCGTTCCTGATCCAGTCCGGGCTCTGCGCGTCGCCGACCAGCCAGTTCCAGAAGGCGACAGCGACGGCCAGAATGAGAACGCCGCGCAAGAGGCCGAAAACGAAACCCAGCGAACGGTCGAGCACGCCGACGCGACTGTCGATAATATAGTCGGCAAATCGCGTTGTAACCAGCGAAAGAAGCAGCAGCGCCACCAGAAAAATAATGGCGAAGGCGGCAGCCATCGCCAGACGCGAATCGCTGAGCAGATTTTGAAGCATCGGCGCGAGATAGGGATAGCCGAGATAGGCGATCACGGCGGACAGGCCCCAGGCCAGAAGCGCCAGGATCTCGCGGGAAAAACCCCGGACCATGGCCAGAAGCGCGGAAAACAGAACGACCAAAACGACGATCAGGTCAAACAGGGTCACTGGCATTCATTGCTCCGCTCGTCTTTCGGCCATGCCTGCGGCCAGATTCTGGTTGGATCGACGCCGGAAACCTCAAAAATCGCCGTCGTCATTCGTACGCTCCACCATTTTTCCGCCCGCAATCTCCGCCACAAGCTCCGGTAGAGTCTCGAATCCTTTTAACCCGTTTCCCGTGACTGTTGCAATTTCAACCGTGCCGGCCGGAAGAACGGCACTGGAAAAGCCGAGTTTTGCGGCTTCTTTCAGTCGCTGAACGGCGTGGGCGACGGGTCTGATCGCGCCGGACAGGCTGATTTCGCCGAAATAAACAGAATCAGCGGGCAGGGCAAGGCCGGCCAGCGACGAAATCAGCGCCGCCGCCACCGCGAGATCGGCGGCCGGCTCGGTGACGCGATAGCCGCCGGCGACATTGAGATAGACATCGTGATTGCCGAGCCGGACGCCGCAATGGGCTTCCAGCACGGCGAGAATCATCGAAAGCCGTGCCGAATCCCAGCCGACCACCGCGCGTCGCGGCGTGCCGAGCGAGGTGGGCGCGACCAGCGCCTGAATTTCCACCAGCACCGGGCGGGTGCCTTCCATGCCGGCGAACACAGCCGCGCCCGGGGCCTTCTCGTTGCGTTCGCCGAGAAACAGTTCGGAGGGATTGGCGACCTCGCGCAGGCCCTTGTCGCCCATTTCGAA
>NZ_DEPM01000193.1:0-20312 GCF_002358775.1 Martelella sp. UBA3392 | reverse complement strand
GCGTTTCCGTGAAATGCGGAAAGGTTCTAGCGCCGACAGTCGTCCCGGCCTATTCCGTAACCGAAACCGGCACTTCGTAGTTGACCCGCAGCGCATGGCTGTAGGGGCAGACGATGTGGGCTGCGTGAACCAGTTCTTCAGCCTCCGCGCGATCCATGCCGGGAATGGCGACCGAGAGCGAAACCTCGATGCCGAAGCCTTCGCCATCATCGCGCGGGCCAACGCCAACGGTTGCCGTCACCCGCGTTTCGGATGGCAGCTTGACCTTTTTCTTGCCGGCAACGTTGAACAAAGCGGAGGTGAAGCAGGCGGAATAGCCGGCGGCGAAAAGCTGCTCCGGATTAGTGCCTTCACCACCCGGGCCGCCCATTTCCTTCGGCGGGGTGAGCTTAACCTCGAACGAGCCATCCTCGGTGCGGGCGGTGCCTTCGCGGCCACCGGTGGAGGTGGCTTTGGTGGTGTACAGTGTCTTGATCATCTTCGTTCTCCTTCGCGCCGATGGCGCATCTGTTCGAACCTGTTGACAGGACGCGCGAGCGACGGGTTCTGTTCCCCGTCAAGCGTCGGCTATTTATATAGTACACAATTTAATTGCACACAATATAATTTTACAAACTCTTTTTCGCATATTATATTGGGCCCATGGAACATCATAAACACGACGGTCCCGAACCGCTTCTGAACCTCGACAACCAGCTCTGTTTCGCCGTCTATGCGACCGAGCACGCTTTTCAACGCGCCTACAAGCCGCTGCTTGCCGAGCTCGGCCTGACCTATCCGCAATATCTGGCAATGATGGTGCTGTGGGAGGGCAAGCCGCTGACCGTCAACGAGCTGGGGCGACGGCTGGGACTCGATTCCGGCACGCTGTCGCCGCTTTTGAAGCGCCTTGAGGCCGCCGGCTATATCAGGCGCCAGCGCGGGCGTGAGGATGAACGGCGGGTGGACCTTGCCCTGACCGAACAGGGCCGTGCCGCGCAGGCCAAGGCCCGCAATGTCGCGGCGGCGATCGCGCTGAAGACCGGATGCAGTCTTGATCAGGCGCAGTCGCTGCTTTCCGAGTTGAACGCTTTGCGCAAGCGGCTGCTCGCGCCTGCCGGGTAAGCTTAGTTTGGCAGAACCGCCCGAACCGCGCCGACATCGGTTCCGTTCCAGTTCCTCAGCTTTGGGGCGGCCATGTCCGAAAGCTTGGCCGCAATCGCCGCGTCATCGATGAAACGCGCGAGCACGGCGGCCACCATCGCTTCGGCGGCGCGCGTCGTTCCGTCCTCGCATTTGAGCGCAATGCCGAGACCCTTTTCCGGCAGCGCCGCGCAGAACACGCCTTCGGCACCGGTCTTGGCGAAGATTTTCCCGGGCGCGAGCGACATCAGTTCGGTGCAGGCGCGCTTGGTGCCGGCCACATACCAGGGCTCGGCCATGCAGGCCGACAGAATGCGGTTCCCCGCTTTGGCGCGCGAGGGCGACAACCCCTCCCCGGTCCAGAGTTTCGCAAAGCCTTGCGCCAGCGCCTTCAGCGGAACTGCATAGGTCGGAATGTTGCAGCCGTCGATGCCGCAGAGATCGCGGCCGACCGGCGCGCCGGTGACATCTTCCATCGCCGCCCGGATTTCGGCCTGCAGCGGGTGGTCGTAGCCGGAATAGCCCTTGGGGTCGATGCCCCGGTGCACACAGGCGCAGATGAAGCCGGAATGCTTGCCCGAACAATTGTTGCAGAGCGCATCCGGCCTTTCGCGGGTGCGGGCCTGATGGATCAGCACCTTTTGCTGGGACGACCAGTGCGCGCCGCACTCAAGATCGTCAACGCCGCGCCCCGCCCTTGCGAGCATCTGTCCGGCGAGCGCGACATGGCCATCCTCTCCCGAATGGGACGAGGCTGAAAACGCGATCTCCCGGTCGCCGAAGCCAAAGGCGTCCGCCGCCCCGCTTTCGACAAAAGGCAGCGCCTGGATCGCCTTGCAGGCCGAGCGCGGGAACACCGCCGCCTCGATATCGCCGGCCGCATAGGCAACCGCGCCCCCGCCATCGACCACGGCGATCATGCCGCGATGCCGGCTTTCAACGACATCGCCACGGGTGACTTCCACCAGAACCGGGTTGGACATGCCTCTATCCCGTCAATCGAATGTGAGAACGATCTTGCCGATGTGGTCGCCACCCTCCATGCGCCGGTGGGCTTCCACGACATCCTCGAAGGCAAACACCCGGTCGATGACCGGCTTGACCTTGCCCGCGGCAATGAGCGGCCAGACCTTTTCCAGCAACTCGTCGCGGATCTCGCGCTTCTCCGCGTCGGTGCGCGGACGCATGGTCGACCCGGTCACCTTGAGGCGCTTGAGCATGATCGGCATCAGGTTGGCGTTTTCCACCTTCGGGCCGCCGAGAAAGGCGATGATCGAAAGGCAACCATCCCTGGAAAGCGCCGAAAGGTTGCGCTGGAAATAGGCGCCGCCGATCATGTCGAGGATGATATCGACGCCGCCGGACGTCTCCTTGATGACCTCGGAGAAATCCTTCTCGCGGTAATTGATAGCGACATCGACGCCGAGCCGCTCCGCCGCCGCGCATTTTTCGGCCGAGCCCGCGGTGGTGAAGATCGTCGACGCTCCGAAGACCTTCGCAAGCTGGATCGCCGTCGTGCCGATCCCGCTGGTGCCGCCATGGATCAGGACGTTCTTGCCCTTCTCAAGGCCTGCCATCATGAACAGGTTCGCCCAGACGGTGAAGAAGGTCTCGGGAAGCGCGGCTGCGCTGACATCGTCCAAGCCGTCCGGTGCGGGCAGAACCTGACCTTCCGGCAGAATGCAGAATTCGGCATAGCCGCCGCCATTGGCAAGCCCGCAGACCCGATCGCCGACCGCAAACCCGGTCACGCCTTCGCCAAGCCCAGCCACCGTTCCCGCGACCTCAAGGCCAAGAATGGGGCTCGCGCCGGGCGGCGGGGGGTAATTGCCCTGCCGCTGGGCGACATCCGGGCGGTTGACGCCCGCAGCCGCCACCTTGACCAGCACTTCGCCGGGGCCCGGCGTCGGGCGCGGCCCGGATGCGATCGACATGACGTCAGGCGCGCCGAAACCGCCGAGCGCGACGTGGCGCATGCTGCCGTCGGAAGCCATCACGCTTCCTTGCGCGGCTTCAGCGCAAGCGCGAAGACCACCAGGGAAAAGCCGTAGACCAGGAAGTCCGCGGCCACGAACAGGCCGAGCAGCCACAGGCTGTTCTGCGGGAAGTTGGAGGCGATCAACACCGCGGCGAGGATCAGCACCAGGCCCGAAAAGATAATCCAGCCCCAGCCTTTGACCGGACGCATCGTCATGCCGAGATAGATGCGGAAGCCGCCGGCGATCGCAAGCGAGATGCCGACCATGATGGTGAACACGCCGGAGGCGAGCATCGGATTGCGCATCACGAAGATGCCGGCCAGCACGTAAAGCAGGCCGGAGATCAGCCAGAAGGCGACATGCCCGGTGCGGCGATTGTAGAAAAGCTGCGACAGGTGGATTACGCCGGCGACGATCAGCATTGCCCCGAAAAACACCACCGACGCCACGGTGGCGACCACCAGATTGCCAAGCAGGATGAGGCTCAGGACGATCAGCAACACGCCGAAGGCCAGCACCCATCCCCAGCGTCCCCGCATCTTGTCGGCATTCAGTTCCTGCTGCTCAAGAATCGTCATTGGACATCCCCTTCCAAAATTACAAATATTGCCGAGACGATAGTGAGGAAGGATATGATAAGCAACTGTTCTTCGCTCATCAGGGCGCCGCAGACCGAACGGCTGCCGGTCGCGCAATGAAGGCGGCGCGGCGACGCGCCATGTTTGCCCGCAATCCGCCGGGCCGAGCGACGCCCGATCACGCTTCGGACGCGCCGTAACATAAAGTGCGAATGATCAATTCTTTTTGCCGGAAAGAGCCTTGAAATCCTTCAAGGCCAAGAGGATAACGGGTCAGCTTCACCCCGTATCCTGATGCTTTATGCCGCCGGGCCGCGGACTGCCGAAACACTGACATTGCCGCGAAAGCCGAGCCATGCGCCCCTATTACAAGAACGTCAAGATGGTCCGCCGCACACGGGTGATGTGGGGATCATGGCGGGTCTGGCAGCCGCGGCTCGTATTCTGGATCGGCGCGGTGATGATCGGGGTGGTAAGCGTCGGTTTTGCGCGCGCCGCCGACCATGCCTATCACTTGTTCGAGATGATGCGCCAGTCGAGCGCCTGGTCGCCATTTCTGCCGCTGGTGCTCACCCCGCTCGGCTTCATGCTGTGTTCCTATCTGTCGACCCGGTGGTTCCCCAACACGCAGGGCTCCGGCATTCCGCAGGCGATCGCCGCGCGCCATCTGCACGACGTCGAAAGCCAGCACAGGCTACTCAATCTCAGGGTTGCCACCGGCAAGGTGCTGATCACCATCATCGGCCTGTTCTGCGGCGCCTCGATCGGGCGCGAGGGACCGACCGCGCAGGTCGGCGCCTCGATCATGATCCAGACGGCGCGTTGGGGGAAGATGATACAGACCCGGGGGCTGATCGTCGCGGGCTCGGCCGCAGGCATTTCGGCGGCGTTCAACACGCCGCTCGCCGGCATCGTGTTCGCCATCGAGGAGATGAGCCGCGCCTATGAATCGCGCGCCAACGGGCTGGTGGTCTCCGCCATCATCCTGTCCGGCCTCGCCGCGATCGGGCTCGCCGGCAATTATACCTATTTCGGCCAGGCCTCGGCCATCGCCATCAAGCCGGAGGAATGGGTTGCCGTGTTCGTCTGCGGCATTGGCGGCGGCCTTCTGGGCGCGCTGTTCTCGCTTTACTCGCTGAAGGCGGCGCGGCGGATCAAGCGCTGGGCGCAGGCGGCGCCGATCAAGCGCATGGCGCTGTTCGCCGGCGCCTGCGGCCTCGCCGTCGCCGTCATCGGCATCGTCTTTGGCGGCGCGACCTTCGGCACGGGCTACGAGCAGGCGCGGACCGTGATCGAGGGCGGGTCGATCAGTCCCGTCTTCTTCATCGGCAAGCTGGCCGCCACCTTCCTGTCGATGGCTTCGGGCATTCCGGGCGGCCTGTTCGCGCCGTCGCTGTCGGTGGGCGCGGCCTTCGGCTCCACGATTGCCGATGTGCTCGGCGTCAGCATCGGGCTTGGCGCGATCCTCGGTATGGCGGGCTATTTCGCGGGCGTGGTGCAATCGCCGATGACGGCCTTCGTCATCATTCTGGAAATGACCGACAATCACGACGGCATCATCACGCTGATGGCGACCTCGATGCTGGGCTACATCGCCTCGCGGCTGATCTCGCGCGAACCGCTCTATCACGGACTGTCACGCGCCTATCTCGCCGACAGCATCAAGTTCCAGCGCGCCCGCAACCGCGAGGTCGATGAGCAGGACCGCGCCTCGATCGGCGAAATGCGCGAGGAAACCCGCCGCTACGACGAAAAGGGCGGCGTCTGACCGCGGAAAAGTGCCGGCTTTCTACGATGCCGGCTCATATGCGAAGCTTTTGTCCAGCCGGCTCGCATTTCGGCAAACAGGTACCTTGCCGGCCTCCCTTATAGTCGTCAAACTATGCGAAATTTTTGATAGGCAATTATTTCGAGAGGCAAGTTTTATGACAAACAGCGATACAGTAACTGAATTGGACAAGACACTCGGCGAACTCGACCTGACCGGACGGCTGCGGTTGATCGCTGAAACCGGCCAGCCGACGGTCTTCACCACCAGCCTCGGCATCGAAGACCAGGTGATCACAGAGGCGATCGCGACCGCCGGTCTCGATATCCGGATCATCACGCTCGATACCGGCCGGCTTTTTCCCGAAACAGAGGCGCTGATCACCGAGACGGAAACGCGCTACAACATCCGCATCGAGCGCTTCCGCCCCGAGACCGCCGCAGTCGATGACTATGTCAAGAATTATGGCCGCAACGGGTTTTACGAAAGCGTCGAAGCCCGCCACGCCTGCTGTCAGGTGAGGAAGCTCGAGCCGCTGGCCCGGGCCCTGGATGGCGCGGCGTACTGGATCACCGGTTTGCGCCGCGGCCAGTCCGGCAACCGCGCGACCACACCCTATGCCGAGGCGGATGCCGCCCGCGACCTCACCAAGGTGAACCCGCTTGCCGACTGGAGCCTTGAGGATATCCGCGCCCATGTCGATCGGAACGCCATCCCGATCAATCCGCTCCACGCCCGCGGCTATCCCTCGATCGGCTGTGAGCCCTGCACCCGCGCGATCAAGCCGGGCGAACCGGAGCGCGCCGGTCGGTGGTGGTGGGAAAACGACGCCAAGCGCGAATGCGGCCTGCATGTCGCCAAGGCGGCGAGTTAACGCCGCGTCGAAGCGCCCTCGATGATCTCGAACGGCAGTTCCACCGCCTTCTTCGGGCGCTCGCCCTCGCTCAGGTAGCGCATGATCATCTCGGCGGCCTTGTAACCCATATCGTAGAGGGGCACGTAGACGGAGGTCAGCGGCGACTCCTCCACATCGGCGAAGTCGACGCCGTTATATCCGCAAATGCCGAGATCCTCCGGCACCTTGAGGCCGATCTGCTGCGCGCCGAAATAGACGCCGAGCGCCAGCCGGTCATTATGGCAGAACACCGCGTCGATCTGCGGCAGGCGCTTGCCGAGATCGAAAACGAGCTTCATGCCCTGTTCCAGCGGACTGCTGCCGCTCGCCTCGAAAACATAGTTCGGATCGTAGAGCCCGGCCTCGGCCAGCGCATCCTGATAGCCCTCGAACCGGCGGCGCGAGCGGATATCCTTGCCGCCGCCCAGAAGGGCGATCCGGCGATAGCCCTTGGAAAGAAGATGCTCGACCGCCGCCTTCGCGGCCGCGCGATTGCGAATGCCCACCCCCATGTCCAGCGGTGTGATGCTGGTATCCATCATCTGCACGACCGGGCAGCCGAGCTCGGTGATCAGCGGCTTGTTGACCGGAAATTCGGCCACGCTTTCGAGGATGATGCCCGCCGGATTCTGCGCGACGAAAAGGTTGATCAGCTTGGCCTCCTCGGCGGCATCAAGCCCGATATTGGCGAACTGCGTGGTGACGTCGCTTGAATGGAACCTGTCCTCGATCCCGTGGGCGGCATGGAAGAAGCCGCTCATTTCCAGAATCGGCGCCAGAACGGCGACCGTTCCGCTGTGGCGGCTTGCCAGCGCGCGCGCCGCGAAATTCGGCACATAGCCGATATCCTCGATGACTTCGAGAATCTGTTCGCGCAGCTTGTCGCTGACCTTGTGCGGCTCCCTGAGCGCACGCGATACCGTGATCGGACTTACGCCAGCAATACGAGCTACGTCACTCAAGGTCGTGCGCGCTCTTGGTCCGCCTCTTACCCGTAAAGACAATACCCCGTTCCCCTGCTCTATCGCGAACGCATCCCTTTGTTATTGCTAACTGGTTGCATTTCACGAACCACTAAATCTACTTTGCACATGATTTCAGCAAATACAAATACGTTATATGACGAGGTCTCGCCGTTCGGCCTGAAACCGTCACTGCGCGGCAAGCGCCTTCAGATCGGTCGCGGGATCGGCGATAACGTCCGGCGAAGGGTTGCTGCCGGCCGCCAGAAGCTTCTTGGCGCAGACATAGGCCCTCGCATCGTTGACGGCATCGACCGCCAGAAGCCTGTCGCCGCGGAAATACCAGACCGAAGCCGCCCCCTCCCGCGCGCCCTGGCGCACCACGGTATGATCATAACCGCCATTATAGCCTGCAATCTGCAGCTTGACATCATACTGATCGGACCAGAACCAGGGCTCCGGCACGTAAGGTTCGCCCGAGCCCGCGATCACGGCGGCCACCGCGTCGCCCTGATCGACGGCGTTGGGAACGGATTCGAGCCGGATGCGGCCGCCATCGAACGGCAGTTCGGTGCAGTCGCCGACGGCGAAGATCGAAGGATCCGAGGTCCGTCCGAATTCGTCCACCGTAATCCCGTTTCCGACCGCAAGACCGGCATCCTTGGCCAGTTGATCGTTCGGCGCAACGCCGATGCCGACGACGACCATGTCGACGTCCAGCGTAGTGCCATCCGCAAGCACCGCACGGACGACACGTCCGTTTTCGCCCTCAAGGCGGGTAAGGCCGCAGTTTTCACGGATATGAACGCCGTGTGCCAGATGAACGGCGCGCATGATATCGGCGGTTTCGGGCGCAGCCACCCGCTTCAATATCCGGTCCGCCATCTCGATCACGGTGACATCGACATCGAATTTGCGGGCGACCGCCGCGGCCTCGAGCCCGACATAGCCGCCGCCGACAACCAGAAGCCTGGCGCCGGGGCGCGTCGCCTCGGCAAGTAGGTCGGCATCGCGCTTGTCGCGCATCACGTAGACGCCGTCGAGATCGCCGCCGATCGCCTTCGGCAGCACGCGCGGCGTCGCCCCCGTCGCCAGCACCAGCGTGCCGTATTCGATGGTCGAGCCATCCTGCAGCAGCACCTGCCTGGCGTCGCGGTCAATGCGCTCCACGAAGCTTGCGAGCCGCAGGTCGATCGCGTTTTCGCCGTACCAGCTTTCGGGGCGAAAAAGCAGCCGGTCGAAACTCATCTCGCCGAGAAGGTATTTCTTGGACAGCGGCGGCCGCTGATAGGGCGGAACCTGCTCCGCGCCGACGATCGTGATGTCCCGTTCATCCTTCAGCGCCCGCAATTTCGCGGCCACCGCGAAGCCGCCCTGGCCACCGCCGACAATTACAACCCGATCCGTCACTGTTCCCAAGACCTTTCTTTTTCGCACTGCGACAAACGACTTACGGCCTCCCGGGCGCAGCGTCAATCGCATGCAAAAAGGCCCGGGATCGCTCCCGGGCCGTTCGGAATCAGGTCTCTGGACCCGGCAATCTTTAGAGATTGCCCTTGCGCTGCTGGACCATCATATACTTGTCGAACGAGAATTCGGCGAGCTGCATCCAGAGATAGGCGTCCTTCTTGAACTCCTGCTGGCTGTCGTAAATGGTCTTGAACCATTCATTCTCGGCAGAAATCTCGGCGAAGGTTTCCTGCGAGGCCGCGTAGCAGGCGTCGAGAATCTCTTCGCTGAACGGCTTCAGCACGGCGCCATCGGCAACGAGCTGGCGCAGCGCCTTCGGATTGCCGGCATCATAGCGGGCGAGCATGTCGAGGTTCACCGCGTCGCAGGCATCCGTCAGGATCTGCTGGTAGCTTGCCGGCAGTTCGTTGAACTTGTCGAGATTGGAGAAGGCGTGGATGACCGGGCCGCCTTCCCACCATGCCGGGTAGTAGTAGTATTTCGCGACCTTGACGAGGCCGAGCGCCAGATCGTCATAGGGGCCGACGAATTCGCTGGCATCGATCGTGCCGCGCTCCAGCGCCGAGTAGACGTCGCCGGCGGCGATCTGCTGCGGGGTCACGCCGAGCTTGGCCATGACCTGGCCCGCGAGGCCGGCAATGCGCATCTTCAGGCCCTTCAGGTCCTCGACCGAGTTGATCTCCTTGGAGAACCAGCCGCCCATCTGCGCGCCAGTATTGCCGGCCGGATGGCCCCACACGCCCTTTTCGGCGAAGAAATCATTGAACAGTTCATTGCCGCCGCCCTGATAGAGCCAGGCATTCTTCAGGCGCGCATTCATGCCGAAAGGCACGGCGGTGCCGAGACCATAGGTCATGTCCTGGCCGATATAGTAATAGGACGGGGTGTGGCACATTTCGATCGTGCCGTCGCGCACGGCGTCCAGCACCTGCAGCGGGGGAACGATCTCGCCGCCGGCATAAACCTGGATCTCGAAATTGCCGTCGGTCGCCGCGCTGACGCGCTCGGCAATGCCGGTCGCGCCGGAATAGAGAATGTCGAGCGACTTCGGGAAGGCCGACGACAGACGCCAGCTCAGCTTCGGGTTTTCCTGGGCGATTGCGGGAGCGGCGAGCGCGGCCGGGGCAAGGGCGCCGGCCGAAGCGACACCCGCCTTCTTGAAGAATGTACGGCGATCCATGGGGGTATTTCCTGCTAGAATTTTCTTGCTTGTCGACGCTCCTGCAAAGCGCACCCGCAGGGCAGCCGATCACTACGGGTGGGGCCTAGCCCCTTTTGCACCGGCTTGCAAGCCTGGAGGGGCCGGCACCGGGCTTCGCGGTTTCGCGGCCGCCCGTCGTGCGTTTGACATTGGGCCGCGCTATAGCGCTGACGAAACAGCAGATGATTCGCGGAACCTTTCGGCCTTCGAAAAGTTCTGTGCTCACTTTCGATCTCACCGGGACTGATCCCAATGCACGTCTATCGCTTTCGAAGCCAAGGCATCAAAACGCCGGCGGCCCCGCGCTGCATCGATGAGAGCCTGTTTGCGGTTCAGTCCGGCCGGCCGCTCTCCATGATCGATTTCAGCGGTCCGCGCGCCGTGCGCCGCGACGCCCTTGCCCTTTCGGGCACGCGCGCCGCATTGCCGGAAGGCCTGACGCTGATGGCCAGGATCGCGGCCGACGGCACACTTCTTGAACTTTGCGGCGCTTCCGGCCTCGGCCGCTGGCGCGGCGCGTTCGCCGCTACCGGCAATGACGGCGGCATGACGGTGTTCGGCAATCGCGGGCAGGATATGGCGGTGGCCGCCAATGCCGTCCTCAAGGCCGGCGGCGGCCTTGCGGTCGCGGAAGGGGAATGGATCAACGCCCTGATCCGCCTTTCCGAACTGCCGGACTATCCAGGCGAAATCGAACGCGAGTTCGCAAGCGTCAGGAATGCGCTCGCAGTCCTGGTAGACCGGAAACCGCCCTTTCTGCTGAAGAAGCTGCTGGACTACGCCCTGACGCCGGCAACGACGATCGGCCCCGCTCCCGGTTTCAGCAATGATGGCGACGGCCCTCTAGCGGCAGCGGAATAGCTTCCAGCCGGTTTGCCCAGCGATTGGCACCGTGCACTGACCGTCGGCGCATTCCCAAACGCTTGGGATCGCCTGGAAGGCAGGCCCCGTCCTATCCCGCCCACTTCCTCATCCTACGGGTTGCAAAATGATCCGACAAAAGATATGACTGACTGGTCAGTCATATTAGAAGGTTGAGAGATGGCGGATCAAAAGCGCCCGGTGCGGAGCAAGAGCCAGGAAGAACGGCGACGGATCATCCTCGATGCCGCACTCTCGACTTTTGCCGCGAAGGGGTTTGCCAGCGCCCGGATCGAGGACATCGCCAAGGCCGCAGGGGTCGGCAAGGGCACGGTCTATCTTTACTTTCCCGACAAGGAGAGCCTGTTCAAGTCACTGATCAGCGATGATCTCGCGCCGCTGATTGCGCACGGCGCCGGTATCCTGGAAGCCTCGCCACAGTCTCCGCGCAAGGCCCTCTCGGCCTTCTATGCACTTGTGGAATCCGAGGTTCTGGATACCCAACGCGCCGACCTTTTGCGCCTGATGATCACCGAAATGCCGAACTTTCCCGACGTCGCCGCCTACTACCACGCCAACCTGATCCGCCCCGGCATGCAACTGGTCCAAAAGCTGCTGACAATCGCGCATGATCGCGGCGAACTGCGCTCCGCCAAAGTGCTGGAGGTGCCGCAAATGGTGGTGGCGCCGATCCTGATATCGGCGATCTGGGGAATGCTGTTCTCCCCCTTTGGCGCATTCGACCGGCGCGCCGCCTTCGAAGTGAGCCTCGACAACCTGTTCCTGTCACCGGAAAGGGAAACGCCATGAAAAAGCTCGCCCTCATCCTGGTTGCGCTCGCGATTGCGACAGCCGCCGGCTTTGTGTTTTTCCGCCCGGACGCCCATCAGGGCTGGCTCGGCTGGGTAGAGGCAGACATGGTCTATGTCGGCGCCACCTCGACCGCGCGCCTGACCGAACTCACCGTTTCCGAAGGCGATCAGACGGAGGCGGGCCAGACCCTGTTCACGCTGCAGGCCGACAGCGAGCGGGCCGCCGTGGAAACCGCCAGCGCCAATCTGGAAAAGGCGAAGGCGGCGCTGTCTCTGGCGAAGGCGCCGATGGACCGGGAGCAGGAGCTTGAAGCGCTCGAAGCCTCGCGCGCCGAAGCGGAAGCTACCTTCGACTACGCCCAGAAAGCCCTCACCCGCGCGAAGGCGCTGGTGAAGCAGCAAAGCGGCACCGAAGCCAATCTTGATGACGCGGTCAGCAATTACGCAAAGGCCAAGGCGGCGCTCGACAAGATCAACGCCCAGATCGCGCTCGGCAAACTGCCGCAGCGCGACCAGCAGATCGCGCAGGCCGAGCAGCAGGTCGCGGCGGCTGAAGGCGATCTCGCCAATGCCGAAGCCACGCTCGCGCTGAAGACCGTGGCCGCGCCGGCCAGCGGCAAGGTCCAGCAGGTCTATTACCGCGTCGGCGAAGTGGCGCCCGCCGGTCGTCCGGTGATCTCGCTGCTGCCGCCGGACAACGTCAACATCGAATTCTTCGTGCCGGAGCAGAGCCGCGCGGCGATCGCGACCGGCGACCGGATCAGCTTCACCTGCGATGGCTGCAAGACCGGGGAAGCGACCGTCAGCTTCATCGCCGAGGATGCCGAATACACCCCGCCGGAAATCTTCTCGCGGGAGGAGCGCGCGAAGATGGTCTACCGGGTCAGGGCCCGTCCTTCCGACCCCGCGACGCTACCCGTCGGCCTGCCCGTGGAAGTCACGCTGGAAGGCCGGTCATGAACACGGACGAAAACGTCATCTCGGTCGAGAACCTCACCAAGAGCTTCAGCGGCCGCACCGTGGTCGATCACCTGACGATGAGCGTGAAGAAGGGCGCGATCCACGGCTTTCTGGGGCCGAACGGCTCCGGCAAGACCACGACCATCCGCATGCTCTGCGGTCTCTTGACGCCCGACAGCGGCTCCGGCACCTGCCTCGGCTACGACATCACCCGCGACGGCGAGAAGCTGCGCCGCCGCGTCGGCTACATGACCCAGCGGTTTTCGCTTTATCAGGACCTCACCATCCGCGAGAACCTCGATTTCGTCGCGCGCATCCACGGGCTTAGCAACCCGAGGAAGCGGGTTTCCGAGGCGATTGAACGGCTCGGGCTCGGCGGGCGCGAGAAGCAGCTTGCCGGCAATCTTTCAGGCGGCTGGAAACAACGGCTCGCGCTCGGTGCCTGCACGCTCCCCGACCCCGACCTGCTGCTGCTCGACGAACCGACCGCCGGCGTCGACCCCAAGGCGCGGCGCGAGTTCTGGACGGAGATCCACGCGCTGGCCGCAGACGGCCTGTCGGTGCTGGTCTCCACCCACTACATGGACGAGGCCGAACGCTGCCACGAGATCGCCTACATGGCCTATGGCAAGCTGATGGTGACGGGCACGGTCGACGAGGTGGTCGCCTCGGCAAACCTCAAGAGCTACCTGATCACCGGCGCCGACGTTCACGCGCTGCAGGCGGAGCTGGAAAAGGCCGAGGGCGTCGATCTCGTCGCCCCCTTCGGCGCCTCGCTCCACGTCTGCGGCCGCGATCGCGACGCGCTTGAGCGAGCCCTGCAGCCCTATCGCGACCGGCCCGATACGCATTGCAGACCCGGCGAGACGACGCTGGAGGATGCCTTCATCTATCTCATGGGTTCATCGAAGGATAATTTCGATGACGGCTGAGCGGACACAGAGCTTCGCCCCGCTCCGGCGCTTCTGGGCGATGACGATCAAGGAATTCATCCAGATGGCCCGTGATCGGCTAACCATGGGCATGATGATCATGCTGCCGATCATGCAGTTGCTGCTGTTCGGCTTCGCCATCAATACGACGCCGCACCATCTGCCGACAGCGGTGATGATGGGCGAGAGCACCGACGCCTCGCGCGCCATCCTGGCCTCGCTTCAGAACACTGACTTCTTCGACATTACCGGCGTGGCGACCACGCCCGATGCGATGGACCGGATGCTGGAATCGGGCGAGGTGCTGTTCGTGGTGGAAATCCCGCCGAATTTCGAGCGCGACCTGCGCCGCGGCCTGTCGCCATCGCTGCTGGTCGCAGCCGACGCCACTGATCCGGTCGCCGCGTCATCCGCGCTCGGCGCGCTGTCGGGCGTCATCAATACTTCGCTTGCGGGCCTGCGGCACATCCGCATCGACGCGCCGCAGGACCCGCCCTACACCATTGTCCAGCACCGCCGCTACAATCCGGCCGGCAAGTCGACGCTCAACATCGTGCCGGGCCTGCTCGGCACCATCCTGACGATGACGCTGCTGATCTTCACCGCGCTCGCCGTCACCCGCGAGATCGAGCGCGGTACAATGGAAAACCTGCTTGCCATGCCGATCCGGCCGATCGAGATCATGATGGGCAAGATCATGCCCTATGTCGTGGTCGGCGCGTTCCAGGCGGCGCTGATCATCGTCTCGGGCCTGTTCATCTTCGACGTCCCGATCCTCGGCGATCCGTGGTCGCTTGCGCTGCTGACCCTGCTTTTCGTGGTCACCAACCTGTCGATCGGCTACACCTTCTCGACCATCGCGAAGAACCAGCTTCAGGCGGTGCAGATGTCGATGATGTTCTTCCTGCCGAGCATTCTTCTGTCCGGCTTCATGTTCCCCTTCGACGGCATGCCGAAATGGGCGCAGTATCTCGGCGAATGCCTGCCTTTGACGCATTATCTGCGGATCGTGCGCGCGATCATGCTGAAGAGCGCCGACATCACCGTGCTCGGCTTCGACAGCGCCATGCTCGCCGCCATCGCCCTCGTCGCCATCACAATTGCGGTGACGCGCTTCAACACCACGCTGGATTGAGAAGCCGGTTTCCGGATTTTCAAGCGCGCCCGGTAATCCGCCTTGCTTTATCGCCGTGCTTTGCCCACACTCGCCTGAAAGACAGGGGAATACTGAAGGGCGAATGCGGCTTCAAGCCGCGCGCCCGGAGGCAGGCAAGGACGCATATGTCTATCAAAGCAGCGATTTACCATCTCACGCACTACAAATATGACAAGCCGGTCAATCTCGGCCCGCAGATCATCCGGCTGAAGCCCGCCTCGCATTCCAAGACCAAGGTGATCAGCCATTCGCTCAAGGTCACGCCGGACAATCATTTCGTCAATCTGCAGCAGGATCCCTACGGCAATTACCAGGCGCGTTTCGTGTTCCCGGAGCCGGTGACGGAATTCAAGATCGAGGTCGATCTGGTTGCCGACATGTCGGTCTACAATCCCTTCGACTTCTTCGTCGAGGAACAGGCGACGAAATACCCGTTCGAGTACGACGAGGCGATCAGCGAAGACCTGTCGATCTACCGCACGCCGGAGCCGATGGGGCCGCTTCTGAAGGCCTATATGGAAAAACTCGACCTCACGCCCGGCCAGGGCACGGTCGACATGATCGTCGGCATCAACGCCAACCTCCAGCATGATGTCGACTACATCATCCGCATGGAGCCCGGCGTGCAGACGCCGGAGGAGACGCTGGAGCGCAAGTCCGGCTCGTGCCGCGACTCGGCATGGCTGCTGGTGCAGATCCTGCGCAATATGGGGCTCGCCGCGCGTTTCGTCTCCGGTTACCTGATCCAGCTCGAGCCGGACCTGAAGGCGCTCGACGGCCCGGCTGGCACCGATCACGATTTCACCGACCTGCATGCCTGGGCGGAAGTGTTCCTGCCCGGCGCAGGCTGGATCGGGCTTGACGCGACTTCCGGGCTTCTGACCGGCGAAAGCCACATTCCGCTGGCCGCCACGCCGCATTACCGCAATGCCGCGCCGATCACCGGCGGCTATTTCGGAGAGGCAGAGACCTCGTTCGATTTCGACATGACGATTTCCCGTGTCGCCGAGCACCCGCGCATCACCAAGCCGTTTTCGGATGACAGCTGGGACGCGCTGAACGCGCTTGGCGAAAAGGTCGACAAGCTGCTTGAAGAGACCGACATGCGGCTGACCATGGGCGGCGAACCGACCTTCGTGTCGATCGACGATTTCGAATCCGACGAGTGGAACACCGGCGCGGTCGGTCCCACCAAGCGGGCGCTGGCCGACGAACTGATCCGGCGATTGCGCGAGCGCTTCGCCCCCGGCGGCTTCCTGCATTACGGCCAGGGCAAATGGTATCCGGGCGAAAGCCTGCCACGATGGACCTTCTCGCTTTACTGGCGCAAGGACGGCATCCCGATCTGGAACAACCAGTCGCTGGTGGCCGAGGAGACGAACGATACCAAGGTCGATGAGAGCGATGCCGGAAGGCTGCTGCAGGCGATCGCCAACGAGCTCGACATCGAGCCCGAAATGGTCTCCCCCGCCTTCGAGGATCCGGCGGAATGGCTGATCCGGGAGGGCAATCTGCCGGAAAATGTCGACCCCTCGAATTCGAAGCTGAAAAGCGCCGAGGATCGCGCGAGGATCACCAAGGTTTTCGAGCGCGGGCTGACGCGGCCGACCGGCTATGTGCTGCCGGTTCAGGCCTGGCAGGGCCGCGCCTCAGGCCTGAAATGGGTCTCGGACCGATGGACGACGCGGCGCGGGCGGATTTACCTGATCCCCGGCGACAGCCCGATCGGCTTCCGCCTGCCGCTCGATGCTTTGGCATGGATTCCGGAATCGCAATATCCTTTCATCAATCCGATGGACCCGTCGGTGCGGCGCGATCCGCTTCCCGATTTCCGCCAGGATGAAGGGAGAGAGCTGCCGAAAGCACGCTTCGTTCCGTTTGAGGAAAGCCCGCAGGCGGCGCGGCCGACGCCCGGCCATTCGATCGGCGGCTATGTCCGCACCGCGATCTCGGTGGAGCCGCGCGACGGCCGCCTTTGCGTGTTCATGCCGCCAACCACGGCGCTTGAGGAATATCTCGATCTGATTGCCTCCGCCGAGCGAGCCGCCGAGAAACTGGGCCTGCCGATCCATATCGAGGGCTATGCGCCGCCGGATGACGAGCGCATCAACGTCATCCGGGTCGCGCCCGATCCGGGCGTCATCGAGGTCAACATCCATCCGGCCGCGAACTGGAAGGAATGCGTCGAGACCACGACCGCGATTTACGAGGAAGCACGCAAGACGCGGCTAGGCGCCGACAAGTTCATGATCGACGGGCGCCACACCGGCACCGGCGGCGGCAATCACGTCGTGGTCGGCGGGGCAAACCCCGGCGACAGCCCGTTCCTGCGCCGCCCGGACCTGTTGAAAAGCGTTGTGCTGCACTGGCAGCGCCATCCCTCGCTTTCCTACCTGTTCTCGAGCCTGTTCATCGGCCCGACCTCGCAGGCCCCGCGCATCGACGAGGCGCGCCACGACGCGCTTTACGAACTCGAAATCGCGATGGCGCAGATCCCCCACCCGCAGGCCGGCGTCATGCCGCCGCTGCCATGGCTGGTGGACCGGCTTTTCCGTAATCTGCTGATCGACGTCACCGGCAACACCCACCGCGCCGAAATCTGCATCGACAAGCTGTTTTCGCCGGACGGCCCGACCGGCCGGCTCGGGCTGGTCGAATTCCGCGGCTTCGAGATGCCGCCGAACGCGCGCATGAACCTTGCGCAACAATTGCTGGTGCGCGCCCTTCTGGCCCGTTTCTGGAAGAACCCGCTGGAAGGAAAATTCGTGCGCTGGGGCACCGCGCTTTCCGACCGGTTCATGCTGCCGCATTACATCTGGCAGGATTTCATGGATGTGCTGCAGGACCTGAAGGAAAACGGCCTCGAACTCCGCCCGGAATGGTTCGAGGCGCAGCTTCAGTTCCGCTTCCCCTTCTTCGGCGAGGTCGAATATGAGGGCAACCGGCTGGAGCTCCGACAGGCGCTGGAACAGTGGAACGTGATGGGCGAACAGGGCGCGGCAGGCGGCACGGTGCGCTATGTCGACTCATCGGTCGAGCGGCTTCAGGTGCTTTTGGAAAGTAATGCCCCGGAGCGCTACATCGTCACCTGCAACGGCCGCAAGGTGCCGCTGAAACCCACCGATAAATCAGGCGTTTCAGTTGCAGGCGTCAGGTTCAAGGCGTGGCAACCGGCCTCGGGCCTCCATCCGGTCCTGCCGGTCAATTCGCCGCTGACATTTGACATTTACGACACATGGTCGGCAAGATCGGTGGGCGGTTGCATATATCATGTTGCGCATCCCGGCGGGCGCAATTATGAGACGTTTCCGGTCAACGGAAACGAGGCGGAGGCGCGGCGTCTGTCGCGGTTCGAAGCCTCGGGCCACACCGCCGGCGGCTATGCCGTTTTCAACGAGGCCGCGTCACCGGAATTCCCGCTGACGCTCGATCTCAGACGGCCGGCCGGATTGTAACATCGCAAGACCGCGTCTCGCCTGCGATTCGCCACGAGGCTGGGCGAGGCTCCGGCAAAACGGCGGAAGCCTCAGGTCTCCCGCCGTATCGACATTATCAACGCGGCTGAAGCTTTTCGATAGCGGGAAGCGGCCTATTATCGCGGGCGGCAGGGACGCGCCAGATGGCAGAGGCGAAAGCGGAGCATTCCGCTGAACGGCACAGGGTCGAACAGGATAGCGAGGCGGAGCCCGCGATCGCCTGGAACGCCGGCAATTATGCACCCCTCCCCGGCATCCCCGACGAAATGGTCGACGCCGAGGGGAAGGTGCGCCCGGTCTGGCAACCCTTCGTCAACGCGCTGTCCGGCATGACCACCGACGAACTCGCCGAACGGTTCTCGCGGGCTGATCGCTATCTGCGCGACGCCGGCGTGTTCTACCGGGCCTATGACGGCCAGGACGACACCCGTGCATGGCCGTTCTCCCACATCCCCGTCATCATCGACGACGACGAATGGCAGGAACTGGCCGAGGGGCTGAAGCAGCGCGCCGACCTGCTGGAAGCGATGATGGCCGATTTCTACGGCGACAACCGGCTGGTCGCGGAAGGCTTCATTCCGCCGGCGCTGGTCGCCTCCAACAGCGAGTTCCTGCGCCCGCTCGTCGGCGTCACGCCCGCCGGCGGCAATTACCTGCATTTCATTTCCTTCGAGGTCGGGCGCGGGCCAGAAGGTAAATGGTGGGTGCTATCTGATCGCGCCCAGGCCCCTTCCGGCGCCGGTTTCGCGCTTGAAAACCGGGTTGCCGCATCGCGCGCCTTTTCCGGTATCTACGGCGACATGCATGTGCGCCGCGTCGCCTCCTTCTTCGGCGCGTTTCGCGATGCGTTGCAGTCGGGAACCTATGGCGGCGAAGGCCGGTTCGGGGTGCTGACCCCCGGCCCCGCCAACGAAACCTATTACGAACACGCCTATATCGCCCGCTATCTCGGCATCTCGCTGCTGGAGGGCGAGGACCTGATTGTGGTCAACGACCGGCTGATGGTGCGCACCGTTGCCGGGCCGATGCCCGTCAGCGTGCTGTGGCGGCGGCTTGATGCCGATTTCACCGATCCGCTGGAACTCAACCAGCATTCGCGCATCGGCACGCCCGGCATGGTCAGCGCCATCCGCGCCGGCAATCTCACCATGGTCAATGCGCTCGGCTCGGGCATTGTCGAAACCCGCGCGCTGCTGGCCTTCCTGCCGGCCCTTTCGCGCAGGCTTCTGAACGAGGACCTGAAAATCCCGTCGATCGCGACATGGTGGTGCGGGCAGGAAAACGAGCGCGCCCATGTCGCCGCCAATCTCGACCAGATGCTGATCGGACCTGCCTATTCCCGCCAGCCCTTCTTCGACGATTCCGGCCTGTCGTTTTCCGGCAAGCGGCTTGGCGAGCGGCGGCCCGGCGCGGTTAACCGCTGGCTTGAAAAACGTGGACCATGGCTTGTCGGCCAGGAGGCGGTGAAGCTTTCGACCGCGCCCGCCTTCATCAACGGCAAGCTGGAGCCGCACCCCTTCTCGCTGCGCGTGTTCGCCGCCCGCACCGATGATGGCTGGAAGCTGATGCCGGGCGGGTTTGCCCGCATCGGCTCCTCCGACGATGTCGCCGCGATCGCCATGCAGGCCGGCGGAAGGGCCGCCGATGTCTGGGTGGTGAGCAAGACGCCGGTCGCAACGCCGACGCTTCTGACCCGCGAAAGCAGGGTGCCGCGCAACCACCCGGCAAACCTGCCGAGCCGCGCCGCCGACAACCTGTTCTGGCTCGGCCGTTATATCGAGCGGGCGGAAGGCAATCTGCGTATCCTGCGCGCATGGCACGGCCGGTTCGCCGAGGTCGACGACCGCGGACAGGCGCTGTTGACGCGGGTCGAAGCCTATCTCGATAACGCGGGCCTTGATCTTTCGGAGGCGGCGCTTCCCAAAAGCCTGATGCGCGATATCGACAGCGCAGTCTATTCCGCCGGCAATATCCGCGACCGGTTCTCGCCCGATGGCTGGCTGGCGCTGAACGACCTGTCCAAGACCGCCAGCCGCTTCGTCGACCGGGTCGGGCCGGGCGATGACGCCGCCCATGCGATCACGATCCTGCTGCGCAAGCTTGCGGGCTTTGCCGGTCTCGTCCACGAAAACATGTATCG